>CANRGE010000021.1 GCA_947630065.1 uncultured Clostridia bacterium | reverse complement strand
AAAACATATTAATATTATATCACCACACTTATATCAGGTTTTTAATAAAAAACGGAAATTCAAATAAAAATTTGCGATTTAAAAGCATTTTAGTAAATTTTTCTTGCATTTTTTGTATATGTATGTTACAATATTATGCGTTAAATGTAACTTAATTACAAGGAGGTGCAAAAATGCCAAATATTAAATCAGCAATAAAAAGAGTTAGTGTTATTGAGAAAAAAACATTAAGAAATAATATGATAAAATCTGGTTGCAGAACAGCTATAAGAAAATTTGAAGAAGCAATTGAAGCTAAAAATGTAGAAGATGCAGAAAAATTATTTGTTGAAGCTACAAAGAAAATTGATATGGCTTGTTCAAAAGGGGTTATCGTAAAAAATACTGCTGCTAGAAAAAAATCTAGATTAGCTAAAAAATTAAATGCTGTAAAAGCATAAAATGATATATAAAAAATTATGCATAGTTTTTTATTTAAGCAAATATTCGAAAAGGAATATTTGCTTTTTTCTATAATAGGAAAGTTCTACTTTCCTATTATAGAAAAAAATAACATTGCACAGAAAATTTACTTCGTAAATTTTCGCGTCAACAAATCTTTACGCTTCTTTGAGACCTTGAATTTAGATAGCAAACTTTAAGATGTAGAGAAAAGGTCTCGCGAAGCGAGATTTGTTCTATGGTATTTCTTTACCTATATTTCCTTTTATTGCCTTTGATTTTACTATGTTTTCGTGTTACCATTTATATAAGAGGTTTTTTATACAATAAGAAAGGATTGTGATAAAACTATGTTTAATTCAATTGTTCAAAAATTTAATAATTTAGATAAAAAAATAAAAAATATTTTACATATAGGTTTAAAATTTTCCTACATAGTATCTATTCTTGCTTTAATTTTATTAATTTTTACATATTTCCATCCAAGTATTTTATTAGCTGATATTTCAATGTCTATTTTTAGATTAGGTCTATTTTTTGCAATAGAATTTATTATTTGTGCTTTTGCTATGGATGTAATTAAAAATGGAATGTAATAAAATAACTAAGATGTAACAATAATTTGTTATATCTTAGTTGTTTACATATTTTTTTCTTTTATATTAGCTAACCTTCGAAGGACGGGCGATTAAAATCGCCCCTACATTTGTACTTGTAATTCTTTATATAACTATTTTATTCCTTTAATCGATGTTATTGCAAAATGTGTTCTAGTTGTATTTGATGATAATGTGGCTCCAATACGAATTGTTTTATTATCATTAAAATATAAAACTGCACATGAATAATTAGGCCCTACTTGTTGATTTAATACAACATTACAATTATTATTAATTTCATTTACTGGAATCAATTTAGTTTCTATTGAGCTTATACATTCATCCGTGGTGTCATATGGTCCAAATACAAATAGCAAATATTTATATTTATCTATCGAATCTTCTAATGTTATAAGTACATTTCTATCTACTGAACTTGTTGATGTTTGTACTATTGTTTTTTCTTTTAATAGCTCGGTCCCTGTAAATAAATTTCCTTCTCTTCCGTTTTGTATATAATCATCTATTTTTGCTAGTTCGTTTTGTTCTTGTTCTACCTTGTTTTGGTATTTATCTACTACAGTTTCTGCTCCTTTTAGTATTCCATTATTTCCGCAATGCAAAGTTTATTGCTACTCCTGCTAAGATTAATAATAAAATCACTGTTATTATTAATGCTATTAGTGTTATTCCTTCTTCATTCCTATTCGTGTGTGTGTGTGTGTGTTACTCTCTCAATACTTTTCATCTTTTGTTCTCTCCTTTATTTTTTTATTTTTTATGCATTTATTATATTCTCTAATTGTTATTCTGTCAATTATTTTTTTAGGATACAAAAAAAATCCTTCGAGGATTAGCTTTTTATTTGTAGGGGCGATTTTAATCGCCCGCTTCTTCGAAGAATTTTCTTATTTTATTTATTTCATTTTATCTGATTAATTTTTTATTGGTTATTTTTATTAGCATATTCGTTGGAGGGCGGGCGATTAAAATCGCCCCTACACTATTTGGCTTATCTTCGTAGACATCTTTTTATTTTTATATTGACAAAACAACATAGTTAGTCTACAATTACACAAGCATTTCTTTGTATGATTTTCTACTTTTTTATTTATTATATATTTTAGTTGTTGACGAATGATTAAATTTAAATAATATTTCAAGTAACCTATTGTTAAATTGCTTGAAATATATGGATTTTTTGACTTTTTTTGCTTTTTATAGTATAATTATATATATTAGAAAGTATATAAGAAAGGAGGAATAACTATGGGACTAATGGATAATATTCGTGGATTTTTTTCAGGCTCAAAAAATAATAAAACAGTACAAGTAGATGATGAATATGCAAAATCAAGATTAGCTGAAAAAATTATTGATTTAGTAAATGAAATAAAAAGAATAAATAGCTTAGATAGTAGTATCTGGAATTTGTCAAATGTTTCTAGTTATGAATTATCAAGAAGAAATAGTTTAAGTGAATTACAAAGAATTAATTCTGTTTTAGAAAATAGACTTCTACAACTTAATAAGCAACGTCAAACAAGAAGTCCAGAGAGAGAATCTCTTGAAGCTTCTAAGTGGACTGGTCAGAAGCCTAAAAATATGAGTGAACTTGACTTTGATAGATTCCAAAGATCTGATGATGGTTGCAGATAAATAATATAACAATCTTTTAATAAACAAGCAAAAAAACTAATCGAAAAGTGTATACTTTTTTGATTAGTTTTTTCCTATTATAGAACAAACTAACATTGCACAGAAAATTTACTTTGTAAATTTTCGCGTCAACAAATCTTTACGCTTCTTTGAGACCTTGAATTTAGATAGCAAACTTTAAGATGCAGAAAAAAGGTCTCTCGAAGCATATTTGTTCTTATTCCCCAAATTCTGCTTAAAAATTTCTCCTTCTTCTGCAACAATTACAACCATTTACATTATTATTTACAGGTTGTGTTGTATTTACTGTAATGGTTGTTGCAGTAGCCTCTTGCTCATTATTTAAGAATCTGCATATATGACATAATAATTTAACTATTAGAGCTGTTAAATATGCTAATAATGTATAAATAATTGCAGCTACTAAAAATGTTGCATCAAAAAATGCAAACGCTATTACTAAATAAATAGCAAAAAATATTGCTGCTACAAGTATTGGACTTTTTATTAATTTTTGTAATACCACTGATAATATTATAGTTGCAACAGGAAAAGCAAAAAATATTAATAAAGTATTCATATACTATTCTCTCCTTTATATGTATTTTATTTTATAGTATGAATACTTATTTGTTTTTGTTACTTATTTATATTCTACACTTACTAAATATAATGCATGTGCTGGTAGTGTTTTTCCTGCTTTTTCACGTTGTTTTTGTTCTATTATATTAGGTATTTCTTCTGTTTTAATTTTTCCTAATCCTACTTCTAATATTGTTCCAGATATTATTCTAACCATATTGTATAAAAATCCATTTCCAGTTAATTCTATTATAATTTTTTCTCCTTCTTGAAAAATATTTGCACTATATATTGTTCTTACACTACTTTTACTGCTTGTTCCACTTGATTTAAATGCTTTAAAGTCATGTTCTCCCTCAAAATATTTTATTGCTTTTTTCATTTCATTTATATCTAATTTTTGTGGTACACAATATTCTAAATTTCTGTATATTGCTGTTCCATATTCAGAATTATTTATTATGTATCTATATGTTTTTTTCTTACAGTTGTATCGTGCATGAAAATCCTCTTCTACTTCTTCTGCCTTTTTTATTATTATACTTTTTTTAATTTTCGAATTTATTGCGATTGGAAACTTTTCTATTGGCAATTTCGAATTCGTTTTAAAGTTTGCTACTTGACCTAATGCATGAACTCCTGCATCTGTCCTTCCTGATGCTATTAGCTCAACTGGCTCATTTGTTATTTCTGAAATAACTGTTTCTATTGTTCCTTGTATATTCAGTTTATTAGGTTGTTTTTGCCATCCATTAAATTCTTTTCCATCATATTCTATTGTTAATTTAATATTACGCATATTTACTCCTTACATTTATTAAGACGGAGAACTCTCCGCCTTATTCTTATTCTTTTTTATTTTTCATTTTAAAATTTAGTTTTCTAAATCGCATTTTTCTTTCTTCTTTAACATTTCCAAACCTTTTTGTTACTACATTTTTTATTAATATTTTCTTTAATGCTTCTTCTGATACATCTGCAATTAGAGTACCGTCTTTTGCTATAGATACTTTTCCTGTTTCTTCTGATACTACTATTGCTATTGCATCTGATTCTTTAGATATACCTATTGCTGCTCTATGTCTTGTTCCAAGTTCTTTTGCTATATCATAGTCACTTGCTAATGGTAACATACATGCAGCTGCTACTATTTTATTATTACTTATTACAACTGCCCCATCATGTAATGGTGTATTTGGAACAAATATATTTACTAACAATTGTGGAGATACTTCTGAGTTTATTTCTATTCCTGTTGAAATTATATCTTTTATTTCTATATCTCTTTCTATTACTATTAATCCACCTGTTTTAGTTTTTGATAATTCTTCTGCTGCTATTACTACTTTATATATATCTTCTTTTGTTCTTGTTTCTATATCTTTATTTATTCCAAAAAATTTTGTTAATTTATTAGTTCCTAATTGTTCTAATGCTCTCCTTAATTCTGGTTGAAATATAACTATTAATGCAAAAACTCCCCATGTCATTATAGAACTTAATATGAAATTTAATATTTTTAAATCTAATATTTTGCTTATTGCTGTAGCAACAATTAATAATGCTATACCCTTTAGGAGTTGCCATGCTCTTGAATTTCTTGCAAATTTTAAAATATATACTATTAAAAATATTACTATTCCTAAATCTATTGCTAATGTTATTAATTTAATAGGGTTTTCATGTAACATTTCCATATATTCTGTGATATTTAAACTATCTATTTTTATAGTAAAATTATCTAACATATTTATCCTCTTTTTCTATTTATTTACATTGCAAATAAATAATATATTAATGTTGTACATGCTGTAACTACCATTAATGCTGCAAGTATTCCTGCCATTATTCTAACAAATAATTTACTTTTGTCTATTTTTCTTTTTGGTTCTTGTTCTTGCTTATCTTTTTTTAATTTCATTTGTATTTTCATTCCTTTCTACGAAATATTTATATTTATGGTTATATCACATATTATTTTATTTTTCAACATATTTTTTTACTTAATCACTATTTTCAACTTTTTTCATATTATGTAATATAGCATTATGCTAATTATTAAAAGAAAGGTTGATTTTTATGGATTTTGAAAAACCATGTTGCCCAATTGTTGAGGTTGACGGAGCTATTGCATGTGGTAAACAATTCGATTTAGATATTTCTTTACCTTGTGATAATAGAAATGTAATATATGGAGTTATAAAAGATTGTTATAAAGAACCTGTTGAAAATGCAGTTGTAAAACTTGTTGAAATTTGTGATAATGGTGAAAGAAGACCTGTTTCACATACTTTTACTGATGAAGAAGGCGAATTTGTTTTTGGACCTCTTTGTCCAGATAAAAAATATGAAATTAATTTCTGGGTAGATCAAGTAAAACATATAAAAGTATGTGCTAGATGTAACCATGAAGGCAAATGTTTAAAAGGAAGTAGTATGGACAAATGCGATTGCTATGTAGATGGCGACAAATGTTGTAAAAAAGATTGCAAAAGAACTTGTGATGTAGAAGATAATTGTTGTGAAGATAATTGCGATTGTGATTGCTAATTTAACTATCTTTTTTAAAATTGGACGTATTTTTAATACGTCCATTAAATTATTCCTAATTTTTTAACCATTTGTTTTCCCATTTTTACCATCTTTTTCTTGCTATTATTCATACTTTCATTATACATCATAACAACACCAGCTGATATTATTGTTCCCATAATCATTCCTTTTATAAATTTCATCTTTAATCACTTTCCTTTCTTGATAAATATATTTTTAGTATGCTTTTTTTCTTTAAATATATACTCTTTTAATAATGAATAAATTTCCCATATTGCAATTAATGCTAAAAATACTCCAAAAATTTTCTTTAATATTCCAACATCAATATTAATAGAAATATTTGCTCCTATTATTGCTCCTATTATGCCAAATATAGATATTTGTATTGCTAATGGAATATCTATATTTTTATTTTTTAAATTAACAATTATTGCTACAATAGATGTTGGAACAAAAAAAATCAAATTGGTTGCTTGTGCCACATGTTGTTCAATTCCAATTATAAATGTAAGTAAAAATATTAAAATTGTTCCTCCACCCATGCCGGTTCCACTTACAATACCTGCTCCTAATCCGCTTAATAGTTCTAACATTACTATCTCCTTTTATTGATTTTTCATACTTTTTATAATATAATAGATAATATTAATTTTATTGTTTTGAAATGGAGGTTTTTTTATGTTACAAACTCAAAAATTTATAGACTATGATGCTATTGTTTCTTATTTTAACGCAAATGAATCAACATGCAGAGAAACCGCAAAGTTTTTTGGGATTAACAAATCTACTGTTCATACAATTCTTACTAAAAAGCGGAGGAATGCAGAATCATTAAGAATTCTAGCAAAGAACAAAAAAGAAGCACCCTATCGTGGAGGTCAAGCAACACAGCAAAAATCTCTAACAAAAAGGAATTAATATTTCTATTAACTAAAAAGAATTAAGTGTAATACTTGATTCTTTTTAGTTTATCATTTTATATGATGCATATATTAAAAATATGGTAAATGAAATTTTTAAAACACTTTTAGGCAATTTTTTTAATAGTTTTGCACCTATATATCCACCTATTGCTCCTCCTATTGCGCATAATATTGCAATTTTCCAATTTATGAAGTTACCTTTGTAATAAAAGAAACTACTTGTTACAACCATAGGCAAAATACAAAATACTGATGTTCCTCTTGCTTTAACATCATCTAAATTTAATAAATATATAAATGCTGGAACTAATATCATTCCTCCCCCTGTTGAAAATAATCCACTTACAATTCCAGCCATAATCCCTATTAATATCTTTTTTATATTAAAACTACTATTATCTTTTATCATAATAGTAGTTTTTTCTAATTTTATTTTTTTATTCAATTTTTAATATTTTCATCTTTTATGTAATATTTAGTTCCTAACATTTTATCTGGTAAATACTGTTGTTCAACAACATGCCCTGGGTAATCATGTGGATATTTATATCCTTCATGGTAACCAAATTGTTCCATTCCTTCTGCAGGTGCATTTCTAATATGCATTGGTATTGTTCCTGTATCTTTTGTGCTTACATCTTCTAGTGCTTTATTTATTGCTAAATATGAAGCATTAGATTTTTTAGATGTAGCCACATACACTGCCGCTTCTGATAATATTATTCTAGATTCTGGCATACCTATCATAGTTACAGCTTGCATTGCTGAAGTTGCTACTACTAATGCATTTGGATTAGCCATTCCTACATCCTCAGCAGCTGCAATAACAATTCTTCTTGCTAAAAATACAGGATCCTCTCCTCCATTTAATGCTCTTGCTAAATAGAATACTGCAGCATCTGGGTCACTACCCCTCATAGATTTTATAAATGCACTTATATTATCGTAATGACTATCTCCATTTTTATCAAAAATTGCTTTTCTACTTCTTACACTATCTGCTGCTATTTCATCTGTTATTGTAATAAAACCATCTTTATCCATTTTTGTTGTAAGAACAGCTACTTCTAATCCGTTTAATGCTGTCCTTACATCTCCATTTGATACTTCTGCAATTTTTTCTAATGTTGAATCTTCTATTTTTACATTAAAACTTTTTAGTCCATCTTCTCTTTCTAAAGACATTTTTAAAATCTTATAAATATCTTTTGTTGTTAAAGGCTCAAGTTTAAAAATCATAGATCTTGATATTAAAGCCTTATTTACTTCAAAATATGGATTTTCTGTTGTAGCTCCTATTAATATTACTGTTCCATTTTCAACATATGGTAATAAAGCATCTTGCTGTAATTTATTAAATCTATGAATTTCATCTATAAATAAAATACACTTTCCTGTTGGATTTAAAAAAACATTTTTTGCTTCTTCTATTGCCTTTTTTATATCTGCAACACCTGATGTTACTGCATTTATTCTCGTAAATTTATATTTGGTTGTTTCGCTTATAACTCTTGCAAGAGATGTTTTTCCACATCCTGGTGGTCCCCATAAAATTATACTTGATAATCTATCTGCTTTAATTGTTCTATATAAAATTTTATCTTTTCCAAGTATGTGTTCTTGACCTATATATTCTTCTAATGTTTTAGGCCTCATTCTATATGCTAATGGTTGTGATAAATCCATAACTCCTACCTTCCTAGCATAGCTAATGCTTTTCTTATAATATCTTCTAATGATAATCCATTTTTATCAATTTTTTCTAATGCCTTTTCAATTTCTTTTCTGTTGTAACCTAATACTTGTAATGCAGATATTGCTTCTGATACTTTGTTGTTATCGATTTCTATTTGTTGTATTTTATTATTTTCATTAGCATTTTCAACTGCTTCCATAGTTTTTAGTTTATCCTTTAACTCTAATACTATTCTTGCAGCAGACTTTGCTCCTACACCAGGAATTTTTACAAGTTTTGATGTATCATTAGTTATAACTGCAAGTGCAAAGCTTGAAGGTGTTATATTAGATAACATAGTTAGAGCAGATTTTGCTCCTATTCCACTTACTCCTAATAATAATTCAAACATCTTTAGTTCCTCGTTTGTTAAAAATCCATATAAACTAATATCATCTTCTCTTACATGATAATGTGTATGAACTTTAACAGTATCACCTATATTTCCAATATTTTCTATTGCCTTTTCAGACATAAATATTTTATATCCAATTCCTGCAGTTTCTATTACCACATAATTGTTAAATTTCATTTCTAATATACCTTTTACAAATGCTATCATAATTTCACTCTCCAAACAAATTTTTCATTTGTATTGTATACTAGTTTATATTTTTTTGCAAGTACTTAAAGTAAAATATTGACCAATTTTAATTATTATGATATAAATATGTATGTTAATTTATGGCCCGTTGGTCAAGCGGCTAAGACGCCACCCTCTCAAGGTGGAGTGATGGGTTCGATTCCCGTACGGGTCACCAAAAAAATTGCTATGCACTCTGTATAGCAATTTTTAAACCTTTGCAATGTTAATAGGAAAGTAGAACTTTCCTATTATATAAAAAAATAACATTTCATATTTATTTAGTGAATAATATCACAAATTTTTAACATAATAATATTATATAATGTAAATACATTTTATTGACAATGTATTTACATTATGTTAAAATATTATTTGAAAGAGGTGATATTTATGGCACAAACACTAGTTAATTTTAGAATAGATGAAACAACAAAAAAGCAAATGGAACAAATTTGCAATGAACTTGGAATAACAATGTCTACAGCTTTTAATATATTCGCTAAAAAAATGATTCGAGAAAAAAGAATTCCGTTTGATGTATCTATTGATCCATTTTATTCTGAAAGCAATATGAAAGCTATAGATGAATCAATCAAGCAATTAGCAAAAGGAAAAGTTGTTAGAAAAACTTTAGAAGAATTAGAGGAGATGGCAGATGAATAATATTTCTTTTACCTCTAAAGCCTGGGAAGAATATTGCTATTGGCAAACCCAAGACAAAAAAACTTTAAAAAGAATAAATTTATTACTATCAGATATTCGGGAGAAATAAATATGAAGGAATTGGAAAACCTGAACCATTAAAAGAAAATCTTAGTGGTTATTGGAGCAGAAGAATAGATGATGTTAATAGATTAGTTTATAGAATAAATAATGAACAAATAGAAATTGTTCAATGTAAAGGACATTATGAATAAGAAAAAATATAAAATTACTTCGTATTTTAGTAATTTTATATTTTTTCTTTTTACTCTATACACATTTTTAATATTTCTTCTAATCTGTTATTTTGTTTTGTTAAGTACAAATATCCAATTAGTCCTTCGAATGCTGTTGCATACATATATTCTTGTACATTTGCATTTTTAGGCAAATGATGATTTTGAGTATTTCGCGTTCTTCTTACTATGTTTTTTTCTTCATCATCTAATATTGGCATAAGTTTTTCTAACATTTCTGCTTGTGATTTAGCTTTTACAAATTTTATAGATTGTATATGTAAATTATGTGGGTTTAATTTGGTTGTATTTACTAAATATGTTCTAATATATAATTCATACACTGCATCACCTATATATGCCCATACAAGCGGAGATGTAAAATTTATTTCTTTTTCATCTTTAATTATTAATTTACCAATTATATCTTCCAACTTTTTTACCTAACCTTTTCTATTGATATATTTCCTATTTTACCTTTTCTAAAATCATCTATTAAAATATTTGCTACTTTTTCTTCGTCTATTCGTCCACCTGATATAACAGCTCCCCTTTTTTTACCTATTAAATTCATAATTTCTACTATATTTTCACTAGACAAATCTTGTATATATTCTTTTATTTCATCATCAGATAATTTGTACCTTTCTTGTATATTGGTTTTATAGTTTTGTAATAAAAATTTTAGTAAATAAAAAGCTATTTCCGTTTTTTCTAAGATTTCATCTTTTATCGTTCCTGTGTATGATAAATTTAATGCAATTTGCTCATTTTGAAATTTAGGCCATAATATTCCTGGAGTATCTAATAATTCGATATTATTAGATACTTTTAACCACTGTTTTTGAGTTGTTACTCCTGGTCTATTTCCTACTTTAGCTGCATCTCTTTTTGCGATTCTATTTATAAATGAGGATTTTCCTACATTTGGTATTCCTACTACTAATACTCTTATTGATTTTCCTATTCTTCCTTTTGTATTTGTATTTTTTAAATCCTCTTGCATAATTTTTTCTATTAATCTTATAATTTCATTAATTCCTTTTCCAGAGTTAGAATCTACAATTGCAGTAGCTATACCTTCTTTTTCAAAATACTTTTTCCAAATTATAGTTTCTTTTTCGTCTGCTAAATCACTTTTGTTTAATGCTATAATTTTCTTTTTATTTCCTATCATACTTTTTAAATCAGGATTTTGACTAGATATAGGACATCTTGCATCTAATATCTCTACTACTATGTCTATTAATTTTATATCTTCTATAATTTGTTTTTTGGTTTTCGCCATATGACCTGGATACCAGTTAATATTTGTTTTATTTTCGTTCATTTTTCTCTCCTAATAATTTTATATTTTCAGCATTGTTAAGTACATCTAATTGATATTTTGCAATAGCATTTAATATCTCAAATCTTTCTTCTTTATTTTTTCCTTCTTTAATTATATGTTCCACCATATTTTCCACGTTTTGAATATATACCAATAGCATTTGTTTTTTCACACCATTCAGTAACACTTAATGTGAAAGTATGCAGTCCAGCATTTTTTCTAAACCCGTCGAATTCGACGGAATTAAAATTTGGATTATAAATTGACTCCCAAGTTCCTAAAAATTCTAATGTAATTCTGTTTCTTAACCATTTTCTTATAATATCGTCTGTTTTTGACTTTCCTTCTTTGTATTTACAAAAATCAGAAATACAAATGTAATCTTTCTCATCTATGTTTGCTACATTTATTTCAATATTTTGAACTTTTATTATTTGTTTGGCATATATTCACCTCTACTTTATAAAATTATGTAATATACGAAGTTTAAAAAATCTTTATTTTCAGTGTTTTGAGTTAGATCTTTCTTAAATTTCAATTCTTAGTTGATGTTTGTTTTATTTTTGTCCATTTTTTCACTTTCTTGCAATTTTCAGTTAATTCAATACTTTCCATATTTTAACATAAAAGCAAGCAATTTTCAACTTAATTGCTTGCTATCTCTTTATTTGACTACTTTTTATCAAAAAGTTTCAAATAATATGGTTGAATATCTCCAACATATTGATTTAGATATAACATATTTCCATCTAAATCTTGAATTTTTAAATTAGGAAACGTTTTTATCATTTTCTCATCACCAAAATATTTATAAATAAAATTTGCTGTCTTTTCGTTATCATATAATTCACTATACATGTTATTAACTACATATTCTTTATTTGAAACATTTAAGTCATATTCATATACTTTTCTAACAATAAATGCCTTTAGTGCATACATAGTAATTAAAAGGTCTAATAATAAAAATACAGATATAATTATCGTCGTAGTTTTTAAAACTTTCATTGGTTTTTTAGCTTCTATTTTACTAATTAATTTTTCCATTCTTGGATGAAAAGATGTCATAAAGTATACTGCTAAAAATCCCCAGAAGATAGAAAAATATACACATATTCTACCATTTATATTTAATGGCATATCAGAATAATCCCACCACTTAACATTAAAAATTAATTCTCCTATTAGGCTAACTAAATATTCTACTATTGAGCCTACTATAAAACCACCAATAAATAACTTATTAGTACTTTTATTAAAATACTGTAAAGATAATATTAATACAACTGCTCCTAGTCCATATATTCCACAAAATGGTCCATATAAAAAGCTTTGTCTGCTTTCCCATACTCCCTTAGTTATAATTCCAAATAATGTCTCAACAATATATCCTGCAATACTATAAACAATAAAATAAACTAATATTTTATAAATACTTATTCCTAATATTGTAAATTCTTTTTTTGGCTTGTTGTTTTCTACATTTAATTTTTCTAAATTTTTCTCCATATATTTCTCCATTTCAATAAATTAATATTACTTTTTCTATATTTCTATTACTATTAAATTTATATTTTACATTAACATTATAATACTAATTGCTGAGTAAAGTATAACAAAAAAACAAATAATTGTAAATAACCATTTGCTCACATTTAATTTTTTATATAATAGGAAAGTTCTACTTTCCTATTATATAAAAAATAATATTGCACAGAAAATTTACTTTGTAAATTTTCGCGTCAACAAATCTTTACGCTTCTTTGAGACCTTGAATTTAGATAGCAAACTTTAAAATGTAGAGAAAAGGTCTCGCGAAGCGAGATTTGTTCTAACTAAGCCTAACATTCCATTCAAATTGCCTTATTTTTTACAAGTTTTTAATTAAATTCTCACAATTTGTTTACAATTAAAAATATATATAATATAATGAATCCGAATGATTTTTAGTGATAGGAGAATTTTTAAATGGAAAAATTAAGAAATAATAAAGAAAAAAATTTACAAATAAAAAATAAGTTACTTGATTTTTTTAAACAACCTCTTATCTATGTCTTATTAATTTGTATTATATTTCAATTAAAAATGTATGATACAGTTCAAGAGTCCATTTTAGCCTACGATAGTGTTTCATATATTGAAGCAGCCAAAAATATAGATATTTTTCATGGACAAGTTGATGAAAAAAGGACTCCTGTTTATCCTTATTTAGTAAAAATGATTTTAAATATTGGTGGAGAAGAAAATTTAGCCAAAAATGTAGCTATAGCACAAAAATATTTATTTATACTTACATTATTGCTCTTTTATTATTGTGTTAAGTCTATTACAAAAAATAAAATTGTGATAAGTATAATTACATTAATATTTGGAATATGTCCTTTTATTATTTTTTGGAATGTTCCTCTTTTAACAGAATCTGTATCCATATTAGAAGTCGTAATTTTATCATTATTAACTATACAATATTTAAAAAAGCCTAGATATATTTTATCTGGAAGTATAGGTATTATAATATTAATAATGATTATGACTCGCCCATCATTTATATATGTTTTACCAATTTATATTTTATTTTGGATTTTAAGATTTTTCTTTGAAAAAACTGAAAGAAAAAAAGTAATTTGCGGATTAATTTCTTGTTTTATATGCTGTATAATGTTACTTATTTATTGTTCTATGATGAATAACCTATATGGCGAATTTGCATTAACAAGAATTTCTAATTTAAATAATGTAGTTTCTGTCGTAAAAAGTAATGCATATAAAGTTGTAGATAATACTGAAATGGTAGATATTATAGACACAGCACTTGAAGAAGAAAAAACTATTTGGGATGTATATGAAATATTGTATGGAAAATATGATAAACCTCAATTAGAAGATTTTGCAAATACCGCTATAAAAAGTCCTGAACATTTGAAATATTTAATAAGGAAATCTGTGGAACTTGGAAATCTAAATATAGGTTATAATTATGCTGAAAATGCAAATTTAGGTTTAGAATCACATCCTAATGCAATAAGTTATAGATATATTGGTGCATTAACATTACCAATAACATTCGGCTTTGTGTATTTTATGCTAGCTATAAGCATTGTCTACTTAATATGGAAATTAGTAAAAGATAAACAAATTAATTGGTTTGTAGCATTTTTTACATCATTAATAGCTGCAAATATATTTACTTTAATTGTAGGTGCACCAGAAGAAGAACAGCGATTATTCTCTGCTTCAATTTCTTTAGTATTACTATTTATTGCATATGTAATTGAAAATATGATAAAAAAAGGAAGAAAGATCGAAAAATGAAAAAATGGTTATATAAAATATTTTTAGAAAAAACAGATGATATAAAACTACAATTTTTTAGATATTTATTTGTAGGAGGATTTGCAGCAGTAATAAATATAGGTTCATTATATATTTTTACTGAGTTTGCACATTTATATTATTTAATAGCAAATGTATTAGGATTTATTTTAGGATTAATAACAAATTACCTATTAAGTAAATGGTTAGTATTTTCTAAAGAAAATAGTATTAATAAAATATTAGAATTTACTATTTATACAATAATAGGAGTAATTGGTTTAGGTTTAGACACGACTTTAGTTTGGCTATTTACTAATATGGGACTTTATTATATGTTAAGTAAAATTATATCAACTGTTTTAGTTTTTATTTGGAATTTCTTTGCGAGAAAAATACTTTATGTTATAATAAATAAAATAGAAAGGAAAAAATCAAAAAATGAGTAAAAAGAAAGTAATTATTATTGGTGCAGGCCCTGCTGGTCTTACAATGGCACATGAACTATTAAAAGAAAATGGAAATACAGAATACGATGTTGAAATATTAGAAGAGTCTCAAGATATAGGAGGAATTTCAAAAACTGTAAAATATCATGATAATAGAATGGATATAGGTGGACATCGCTTTTTTTCAAAAGACGATAGAGTTATGAAGTTTTGGGAAGAATTAATGCCAATACAAGGAAAAAATTCTTTTGATGATGAAAAATTAGGAAGAGAAAAACCATTAGTTGAAGGTGGTCCAGACCCAGAAAAAGAAGATAATGTTATGTTAGTTAGACAAAGAGTATCTAGAATTTATTATTTAAAGAAATTCTTTGACTATCCTATTAGTATGAAATTCGAAACATTTAAAAATATGGGATTTTGGCGTACAATTAAAGCTGGTTTTAGTTATTTAAAATCTATTTTCGTAAAAAAGGAAGAAACTTCTTTAGAAAACTTTTATATAAATCGTTTTGGAAAAGTACTATATAGTATGTTCTTCGAAAAATATACAGAAAAACTTTGGGGTAGACATCCAAGTGAAATATCAGCAGATTGGGGTGCTCAACGTGTAAAAGGTATTTCAATAAAAGCTATTATAAAAGATATGTTCCATAAAGCATTTGGAAATAAAAATTCTGCTAATACAGAAACTTCTCTAATTGAACAATTCTGGTATCCAAAATACGGTCCTGGTCATTTATGGGAAACTTTAGCTAATAAAGTAATAGATGAAGGTGCAACATTAAAAAAAGGATATTCTGTAAAAAAAATCAATTTCAAAGATGGAAAAATAGTTTCTGTAGAGTGTAATGTAAATGGTGAAATAGTTACTATTGAAGGAGATATATTTGTATCTACAATGCCAATGAATGATTTAGTAGCAGGATTTTCTGGAATTGAAGTACCAGAATCAATAAAAGATATAGCAAAAGGATTACCTTTTAGAGATTTTATAACCGTAGGTCTATTGGTAGATAAATTAAACTTAGAAAATAAAACAAATATTAAAACATTAGGAAATATTGTTCCTGATTGTTGGATTTATGTACAAGAGCCAGAAGTTAAAATGTGTCGTATCCAAATTTTCAATAACTGGTCACCATATTTAGTTAAAGACGCTGAAAATAAAGTATGGATTGGATTAGAATATACTTGTGAAGAAGGCGACAAATATTGGAATATGTCTGATGAAGAATTTATTAATTTTGCAATTGATGAATTAGTATCAATGAACATTATAAAAAAAGACCAAGTAGAAGATTCTCATTGTGAAAAAATAAAAAAAGCATATCCAGCATATTTTGATACATATAAAGATATAAATAAATTAATTGATTACATCAATACTATTGATAACTTATATTGCATTGGAAGAAACGGACAACATAGATATAATAATATGGATCATTCTATGGTAACAGGTATGGAAGCTGCAAAAAATATTCGTACAGGAAAGAAAACAAAAGAAAATATATGGAATGTAAATACAGATAAAGAATATCATGAAGAAAAAGCATAAAATTAATAACCACACAAGTTTTGCTTAACTTGTGTGGTTATTAATTTGTCTTTCTAAAAATTTTAATATTTCATTGTATGTTTTAATTCTATCTAATGATGTATCAAAATATGAAACATTATTTATTTTACATTCTTCACTCATTCTTCTACTTTCATCTATTGTATTTTTAGCAATTTCTTTTAAACTCCTATCATCATATTTATATGTCCAGTCTAATTTTGTGTCATTTGTTTTTATTTTTTGAATCATATCTTCGATTGTAATATCTTTACATCCTAAACATATTATTAATGAATTTTTAAAATATTTCTTTGCATTTTTTATTGAAATTTCTGCTGAATCTACTACATAATATAGTGCTCTTTTTAGGTGAATACTATTTTCATTTATTATAAAATTTATAAATTTACAAAATTCTACTCTTTTGATAGTATTTTGAGCTGTATATCCTAATTGCGGATATATATTTATAAAAGCATTTCTTATACTATCTCCGCTTATATAATTAAAATTATACTTTTTACATAGTAAAGATGATAATGTTGATTTCCCTACTCTACTTGGTCCAAGTATAATTATATTTTTCATAAATAACTCACCTCTCCCCTTTTTATAAAATTTGGGATTTTTTCTATAATAGGAAAGTTCTACTTTCCTATTATAGAAAAAAATAACATTGCACAGAAAATTTACTTTGTAAATTTTCGCGTCAACAAATCTTTACGCTTCTTTGAGACCTTGAATTTAGATAGCAAACTTTAAAATGTAGAGAAAAGGTCTCGCGAAGCGAGATTTGTTCTATAGGTTATTATTAGTCATTTTTGAAAAATAATTTGATTTTTTTTATTATTTAAATTTTAATAATTTCTATATTGATTCTTATCTAATCTATCATCCAATTTTCTATCATATTGGTCTCCTTTATAAAACCAATCTGTTTTTTTATCTACTGGATGATTAGTTCTATTCCTATCTACTAACATATTTAAAAATAATACTGTTGGTAAAACAACGCCAATAAATGAAACTAAAGCTCTAGTATAATCAACTAATGTCGTTGAACCATTTAGTATGTTCATTACTATTGAATATAAATCCACTCCAAAATATAATCCATATGATACTAAATATAATATTGCCCCTATCAATTTTCTTTTTGCTACAAACAATATAGATAATAGAGTAACAAATAACAATACAATCTCAAAATTAAGATCTAATGGTGCAAATCCTATATCTATTGCAAAAGCACTTGTGAAAGCAACTACTATTCTAAATACCCAAAACATTATCATAAAAAATAATAATAAATAACTTGCTAAACTTCTCATATGTATTCCTCCTTAAATTAAGTTTTATTTTACCATAATAGTCTTTTTTTAGCAAGTTTAATTTTACATAATATTTTTGTGTTTTTGAGAAAAAATAATTATGTAATTTATTTTTAGGAGGCTTAATATTGAATCAAATTTTGAATGAATATGCTGTTGAATCTAA
Source organism: uncultured Clostridia bacterium (assembly GCA_947630065.1). Taxonomy (GTDB): domain Bacteria; phylum Bacillota; class Clostridia; order TANB77; family CAG-508; genus RGIG8482. Next base: position 15,431 of record CANRGE010000021.1, on the reverse strand, counting down.
TAGTTTTTCAAGAAAATATAAAAGTAAAAAAGGATTTTTTATATTTCAATTTGTATTTTCAATTACACTTTTTATTTTGCTTATTTTCTATTATTTTTATACACAGTATGAATATAAAAAACAAGAACAAATTTCACAAAAATTAATTAATAATTTTAACATTACAAGTTTGTATTCAAATAATACTACTCCATCATTTATTAGAACTAGTACTGATTCACAAGAATTACCTTCATTTAGTGTAATAGGCCTTATAGAAATAGATACTATAGGTGTATATTACCCTATTATTTCTGAAGTAAGTGATGAATTCTTAAAAATTGCTCCTTGTAGATTTTACGGTCCTATGCCAAATCAAGTTGGAAACTTATGCATTGCTGGCCATAACTATAATAATTATAAATTTTTTAGCAGATTGAAAAAACTTTCTATCGGGGATAAAATTAATATATATGATACTTCTGGAAATAAATTAGCTTATAAAATATATAAAAAGAATGAAATAAACTCAGATGATTTTTCTTGTATAAATCAAGATACCAATGGAAAAAAAGAAATCACTTTAATTACGTGTAATAATATAAAAAATAAGCGCTTGCTTATACAAGCTGTAAACGAAGAACAAATCTCGCTTCTTTGAGACCTTTTCTCTACATCTTAAAGTTTGCTATCCAAATTCAAAGTCTCAAAGAAGCGTAAAGATTTGTTGACGCGAAAATTTACAAAGTAAATTTTCTGTGCAATGTTATTTTTTTATATAATAGGAAAGTAGAACTTTTCTATTATATAAAAATGGCTACTAATTAATAAAAATTAATAGCCATTTATTATAACACAATAAAGGGGTATTAAAATATCCCTTTATTTCTAATATTATATTTATAATTAAATATTTTTATATTCTTTTACTTTTTTGTATGCAACTACTGCAGATACTGCAAGAACTCCTATTACTGTAGTTAATAAATAATCCTCTGCACCTGTTTTTGGTAAGTTTGTATTATTTGTTTTATTTGTATTGTTGTAATTACTTACATTAGTATTACTTGTATTGTTTATATTACTTGTATTGTTTGAAGTATTTGGTATGCTAGTATATGAATTACCACTTGTATTTAATCCGTTACCTGTAGATGTATTGTCTACATTTGATCCTTGTATTATTTGTAAATCTCCTGTTGCACTAACTACAGTTGCTATTGCTACTATTAATAAAACTACTACCATTGATAAAACTATTTTTTTAAAATTTGTCATATGAATTTTCTCCTCACTTTGTTTATTTAATATTATTATTTTAATTCTATAATTATTTATACTACATTTTTATATTTTTTGCAATAGTTTTTAAAAGATTTCTTTATTTTCATTTTTCTAGAGTTATCTTATATAATATTTTTACTTTTATTTGTTAATATTTTGTAGTATAATATATTTATTATTTTAATTTTGAAATTGCTAATTGGAGGTCTTATATGCATAATAAATATTTACTAAAATTAGAATACGAAAAAATAACACAAATTCTATCAAATTATTGCATAACTTATTTAGGAAAAAATTTAGCAAATGAACTTTTTCCTTCTAATTCAAAACAAACAGTTTCTAATTTGTTATTAGAAACTGACGAAGCACGTCTTTTAATTACTAAGAAAAAACAGCCTAATATATATAGCTTTGAAAATACCGATTTTAGTATAAAATTATTAGAAAATTCTGGTGTTTTAGATGCTCATAATCTTTTAAACATCTCTAAAATTTTAAGTTTATCAAACAATTTAAAATCCTATTTTTATACAGAAAATGAAAATATAGAAAATGATTTTCCTATTTTGAACAATATTTTTGAAGAGTTATATACAAATGCTAGTATTTTAAATAAAATTAATGATTCTATTCTTGAAGATGAATCAATTGCTGATAATGCCTCTTCTAACTTACGTTCTATAAGAAAAGAGCAAAAATTAGTAGAATCAAAAATAAATGAACAATTAAATTCTTTTTTACATTCTTATTCAAAATATGTTCAAGATAATATTATAACAATTAGAAATGAACGATACGTAGTTCCTATAAAAGACGAATATAAAAGTAATGTAAAAGGATTTATTCATGATATTTCTGCTAGTGGTTCTACTGTTTTTATTGAACCTCTTACTGTTTTTTCTTTGAATAACGATTTATCAAATTTGAAGGCAAAAGAAGAAATTGAAATTCAAAAAATTTTAAAAAACCTCTCTTCCCTACTTGAGCCAATAGTAGAAGATTTAAAAAGAACAATATTAGCAATAGGAAAGATTGATTTTATATTTGCTAAAGCTAATTATGCAATAGATTTAAATGCTTGTAACCCTCAATTAAATGATGAAAAATATATTAATTTAATAAATGCACGTCATCCTTTAATTCCTACTAATAATGTAGTTCCTATTAGTATAAATATAGGTTTAGATTATAATACTTTACTTATAACTGGTCCAAATACTGGAGGAAAAACAGTAACTTTAAAAACTGTAGGTTTGCTTACTTTAATGGCTCAAAGTGGACTCCACATACCTTGTAATGAAAATAGTTCTATTCATGTTTTCGATAATGTTTTTGCTGATATTGGTGATGAACAAAGTATCCAAGACTCTTTAAGCACTTTTTCTTCTCATATGGTTAATATAATTGAAATATTAAAACTTTCAACTGACAATTGCTTAATTTTAATAGATGAATTAGGCTCTGGTACAGATCCAATCGAAGGAAGTAGCTTAGCAATTAGTATTTTAGAAGCCTTTTTTTCAAAAAAATGTATAACAATTTGTACTACACATTACTCTGAATTAAAAAATTATGCATTAATTACTCCTGGTTTCAAGAATGCTAGTGTTGAATTTAACATAGAAACATTAAGCCCTACTTATAAATTATTAATTGGCATTCCTGGTAAAAGTAATGCTTTTGCAATTAGTGAGAAATTAGGTTTGCCCAAAAAAATTATTGAACGTGCAACATCTTTTATATCTAATTCTAATGTAAGTATAGAAGAATTATTAAAAAGTATTTATGATTCTAAAACAGCTATTGAAGCAGAAAAAGAAGATATTGAAAAAAATTTAAGTCAAATTGAAAACCTTAGAAAAAGTTTAGAAACAGAAAAAAATGCATTACAAGAAAAAAAATCTTCTATTATAGAAAAGGCAAAACAAGAGGCGAGAAAAATTTTGTTAGATGCAAAACAAGAAGCTAGTGATTCAATAAAAGAAATAAACTCTATATACTCTAACATTAATAAAGGCTCACTTACTGAATTAAATAATATTAGAAATAACTTAAATTCTTCTATAAAGGAGACTTCATCATCTCATAATAATTCTACTGAAATTGTTAATACACTAAATGAAAATAATATTTCTATTGGTATGACAGTATTAGTTACTAATATAAATCAAGTTGGAACTATAGTTTCATTACCTAAAAGAAATCAAGTTCAAGTTCAAATTGGAAATACAAAACTAAATGCAAAAATATCTAATTTACAGCTTACTAATAAAAAGGCTCTATCTGTTTCTGATACTGCATCATCAAAAACTCAAAAAATTAATAAATCTGCAAACATAAAACCAGAATTAAATATAATAGGCTTAAATGTTGATGAAGCAACGTTTATAGTAGATAAATATTTAGATGATTGTGCTATAGCTAAATTAAGTCCTGTTCGTATTGTTCATGGTAAAGGTACAGGTGCATTAAAAAATGGTATTCATAAATTTTTAAAAACACACCCACATGTAAAAAGCTTTAGACTTGGTACTTTCGGTGAAGGTGAAATGGGTGTAACTGTGGTAGAAATAAAATAATAAGCAGAAATTTTCTGCTTATTATTTTATTTCTATTGGCACGTTTAAGCACAATGAATATATATACATTTTTACTACTTTTTCCTTAGTTGCCTCTTCTAGTGCTTTTTTATATAATTCTAATTGTTCTTTATATTTTGTAACTAAAATTTGCTTGTTTTCGTCTGTTACATAGTCAGTTTTATAATCTACTAATACAATTTCATCATTTTCATTTATATAATACATGTCTATAATACCTTGTACTAGTATTTGTTGTTCTTCTGCATTCTCAACTATTTTAGATGCTGGTATATTTATATAAAATGGTTGTTCTTTATATACAGCCTTTGCATTTTTCAAATTATTCCATATCTCAGATTGAGTATATTTTAATATAGCCGTAATATTTATATTTTCCGCTTCTTTTTTAGTTATAATTTCATCTTGAACCAATTTTTCAATTAAACTTTTTATTTTTTCATATGTATATTCTTGCTTTTCATCTAATTTTTGAATACATAAATGCATTAATGTACCAATTTCTGCTCTAGTTATTTTTATTTCTTCTTGCATAAATTTTGGTTTTACTCTAATTGGTTCTTCCTCTTGTTTTTCTTCTGTTTTTTCTATTTGAGTATTATTGTTCTTCATTTCTTTTATTTTTGTTACTGATGTTTTGGTTGGTATATTAATTCCATTTTTATTAGAATATTCCCAATTTAATTTTTCTAAAATTTTGTTATTTACTTTTTCTTTTGTTTTTTTATTATCCTCAAATATTATCTGTTCATTATTCTCTACTTTTTTCTTATTATTTATAATATTATCTTTTTCTACTATATTAAAATTTACAAGTTCCTTCATTTTTGTTACATTTTTTAAATACACAAGTTGAATCCAGTCAATGTATGATTTATATTGAGAAACTATATTTTTGTTTACATATTTGTCATTGTACATATCTAATAAATCTTGCTTTTTCTCTATTTCCTCAGTTACATTTTTTGATATACCTGTTATTATTAGTTTTTCCTTGGCTCTTGTTAAAGCAACATATAATATTCTCATTTCTTCTGATAATGTTTCTTTTTTTACTTTTATTTTTATAGCCTCTTTTGCCAAAGTATTGTACTCTATTCTTCTTTCATAGTCTATGTATTTAGGTCCGAAGCCTAAATCTTGATGTAATATAATATTTTGATTCAAATCCTGAAAATTAAATCTTTTTGCAGTACCACTTAAAAATACTACAGGAAATTCTAACCCCTTACTTTTGTGTATACTCATTATTCTTATTACATCTTCATTTTCTCCAATTAATTTTGCAGAATCCATATCTCCATTATTGGTTTTTAATTTTTCTATAAAATTTATGAAATTAAATAATCCTTTAAAACTAGCATGTTCATACTGTTTTGCTTTTTCAAATAATAATTTCAAGTTAGCTTGTCTTAATGCTCCATTTTGCATAAGACCTACATAATCGTAATAACCTGTGTCTAAGTAAATTTTCCAAATTAATTCATCTAGTGCCAAATACTCTTGTTGTTTTCTCCACAAATCTAGTTTTTCTAATAAATTATTTATTTTGAAAGCTAATTGTTTTTCTACTTTATCTTTTGCATTAATCAATATATCATAAAAATATTTTGTTTTTTCAGTAGTTCCTTTTAATTTTATTTCTACTAATTCATTATCATCAAATTGTCCAATTGGAGAACGAAGTACAGTAACTAATGGTATATCTTGTTTAGGATTATCTATTATTTTTAAAAGAGCTATAATTGTTTGTATTTCAACACTTTCTAGATATTGTGTTCCTGTATCTGTAAATACTGGGAAATTCATTAATGCTAGCTCTTTTTCATATATAGGTGCTAATGTTTTTGTTGACCTTAATAAAACTACAATATCTTTATATTGTATATTTCTATATCCAGTTTTCGTATATACTTGATATTTTGACTCAATTAATTCTTGTATTCGTTGTGCTACAAATTTTGCTTCTAATACTATGTCTTCTATTTTTTCTTCTGGTTCTTTATCTTCTTCACTATCTTCTTCATTATCTTCACTTTCTGTATATTCTTCTTCGTTTTCTTCAGTAGACTCTTCTAAATTTATAATATCAATTTCTGTTTTTCCAGCATATTCTATATTTTCTTCTGGTTCTTTATATTCTGCTCCTAAATTTAAATATTCCTCTTCATTATATACAATTTCACCAAGTTCTTTACTCATAATATTTTGGAATATCATGTTAGTTATATCTAATACATTTTGTCTACTCCTAAAGTTTTTAAATAATTGTATTTTTAGATTATCCCCTTCTTTTTGAGAATCTTTTAATTTATATGTTTCATATTTTTGTATAAATAATTCTGGTCTTGCCTGTCTAAATCTATATATACTTTGTTTTACATCTCCAACCATAAATATATTATTACCTTTAGAAATAGATCTTAATATAAATTCTTGTACTAAATTACTATCTTGGTATTCATCAATTGCTATTTCTTCATACTTTTCTCTTTCTTTTTTTGCTACTTCTGATGGAATTTTATTACCATCTTTATCAGTTGTTACTAAAATTTTTAATGCCATATGCTCTATATCATTAAAATCTATTAAATTTCGTTCCCTTTTCTTTTTTGAAAATTCATTTGAAAATTCTATAACTAGATTTTTTAAAATTTTAAATAAGTCATACATTATATACATATCATTTATTGTATCTTCTGAATTAGATAATAAAATTTTTCCTTTTATTTTTTTGAATTTTTCTTTTATGGCTTCTCTTTTTTCTTTGGCAATTTCTTTTTCTTCTAATATTATTTTTTTATCTACACTCCACCTATCAAACTTTAGTCCTTGAACTAAATTGTATGCTTTATCCCATGAATCTAAATTATTTTTTATATTTTCAAATTTTTGTATATCACTCGAAATTATATTACTTGCTTTTAGTAATTCTGGAAACTTATCTAAATTTCTTTTTATACTATTTAGTTCCACAATATATGATTTTAACTCATCTTCTACATTTTTTAGTAAAATTTTTCCCCATTTGGTTTGCGCAAAATCTATATTTAATTTGTCTTTAAAATTAAAATCTTCAACAGCATCTTCCAACCATTTATTTGGAAAAGGATTACTTCCTATAAAATTATATATTTTTAGTACAATTTCTTTTAGTGATTCGTCTCCTCTATAACTAGTATATGAATTTATTAGTTTTAAAAAGTCTTGATTTTCACTTGTATATTTTTCTTCAAAAATATCTTCTAAAACTTCCTGTTTTAAAAGTTCTATTTCAGTCTGCTCTCCTATTCTACAATTTGGAGAAATATCAATTTCATAAAAATTATTTTTTATAATATCTAAGCAAAATGAATGAATTGTGCATATTTTTGCTTTAGAAATTAATACTGTTTGTTTTTGTATATGTTCATTTTCTGGTTCTTCATCTAACTTTTTATATATTGCATCTAATATTCTTTGCCTCATTTCAGAAGCTGCTGCATTTGTAAAAGTCACAACAAGAATATGGTCTATATCCACCTTTTCATTTATTATTTTATTTATTATTCTTTCTACAAGTACCGCTGTTTTACCACTGCCTGCTGCAGCTGCAACTAATATATCTGTTCCTTTTTCATTTATTGCTTGTAATTGTTCTTTAGTCCATTTTACTTCACTCATAAAAAAACTCCTTTTACTAATATGCTTAAATTATATGTTTTTGTATGTTTTTTGTCAATTATTTATTATATAAGAACAAATCTCGCTTCGCGAGACTTTTTCTCTACATTTTAAAGTTTGCTATCTAAATTCAAGGTCTCAAAGAAGCGTAAAGATTTGTTGATGCGAAAATTTACTTTGTAAATTTTCTGTGCAATGTTAGTTTTTTATATAATAGGAAAGTAGATGTAAATTAAAAACTCACATCTACCTTTAATATATATTAGAATTTTTTATGTTAAACTTTTTTAATTTGAAGCCCATCTTACCATCTTTATATCTCTGTATTTATCTAATACTTCTCTATATTTTTGGTATTCTTCTTCCCATAGCATATCTGGTACTTTTTCAAAAGCTTTAAATACCTTTTCTGCCTCCATTAAAAATACTATTTCTTCTTGTGGGCTTATTTTATTTTTTCTTTGTGCAAATATATATAATTCATCTAATAATTGGTTTGCTTCTATGAAGCTCCAAAAATCTTTTACTTTTATTCCTGCTAATTTTATTTGCATTACAGAAAATGCTATTAATGCAAATATTATAAATACTAATATGTATATAATTGTTGCCATAACAACCACCTTCTTTTGAATTTTAAGCATTCTTCTTTTGAAATTTCATATAACTTTAAGTTTAATTTTATATTCTATAAATTATTATACCATAATATTCCAAAATTTGCAAATTTGGGTAGTTTTACATCCACATATTGGGGTTATTTTACACATTTTATTAATAATATCTTTATTTTATAATATATTTTTGATATAATATTTTTTATATAATAGGAAAGTTCTACTTTCCTATTATATAAAAAACTAACATTGCATAATATTAATATTATTTGGAGATGATATTGTGGATAGATATACTAGTGCAAAAAAAGTTGGTATATTAGGAATATTTGGTAATTTAATTCTACTTATAATAAAAGCTATTGTTGGATTTAGTAGTCATAGCCAAGCAATGATATCTGATGCTGCCAATAGTGCTACAGATATTTTTGCTTCTTTAATGACTTTTATTGGTAATAAAATTGCAAGTGAACCTGGTGATACATCTCACAATTTTGGTCACGGAAAAGCTGAATACATTTTTTCTCTATTTATTAGTATTTCCATGATTTTTTTATCACTAAATTTATTATATAATTCTGTAACATCACTTATTACAGGTAATAAAATCATTTTTTCTTGGTCATTAGTTATAGTTTGTATTATAACAATTTTAACAAAATTAATTTTATATATTTACACAAAAAAGCTATTAAAAAATGGTTATAATATTTTAATAGAATCAACTATGAAAGATCACAGAAACGATTGTGTTTTGACAACAGTTACGCTTATATCTATTATATTTAGTTTATTTAATATTTATTTTGTTGATGGTTTAGTTGGTATAGGTATCTCTGTTTGGATTTGCTATACTGGTATAAAAATATTTATCGAAAGCTACAATGTATTAATGGACATTTCTATTGATGAAAATACTAAAGAACTTATTTTGGCATTAGTTGATACATATCCTGATATAAAATGTGTAGAAAATATTTCATCTACTCCTGTTGGAGCTCAGTATATTATATTTATTACTATTTGTGTTGACGGCAATATGTCAACATTTGATAGTCATGGGCTTGCTGATTCTTTAGAAAAAAATATAACTGAAATAAATAAAATATATAAAACAATAGTACATGTAAACCCAATTTAAAATAATTTATAATAATGAAAATCCTATGAGCGACTTATAGTCGCTCATATTTTAATTGCCTTTTTTATTTTCTTCTAAAGTTATTTCATCATTTTTTACAATTAGTTTTGCTTTTTTTCCAATTTGTAATTTTCCATCTAAAATATATTCTGCTAATTTATCTTCTACTAAACTTTGTATAGTTCTTCTTAAAGGACGTGCTCCAAATGCTTTATCTACACCTTTTTTAGCAATTAATTCTTTTACATCTTCAGATATTTCTAAGTCTATTCCATTACTTTCTTTTAATCTTTCAATTACTTCTTTTAGCATTATATCTATAATTTGATTTATTTCTTCATCATTTAATTTATGGAATACTATAATTTCATCTATACGATTTATAAATTCTGGTCTAAATTGTTTCTTTAATTCAGATAGAACTTCTTTTTTAGTTTCTTCATATTTTTTTGTTTCTTCTAATTCATTGTTTTCTTCTTGTCTTGAAAATCCTAAAGTTTTGTTCTCTGTAATTAATCTTGCTCCAACATTTGATGTCATTATTATTACTGCATTTTTGAAGTTTACTGTTCTTCCTGTAGAATCTGTTAATCTTCCATCCTCTAATATTTGTAATAACATATTCATTACATCTGGATGTGCTTTTTCTATTTCATCAAATAATATAACACAATATGGTTTTCTTCTTACCTTTTCTGTTAATTGACCACCTTCATCATAACCTACATATCCTGGAGGTGAACCTATTAATTTTGCAATTGAATGTGGCTCCATATATTCAGACATATCCACTCTAATTATTGAATCTTCATTTCCAAATAAAGTTTCTGCTAATGCCTTAGATAATTCTGTTTTTCCTACTCCTGTAGGTCCTAAAAATAAGAATGAACCTATTGGACGTTTTGGTGCTTTTAGTCCTACTCTGCCTCTTCTTATTGCTTTTGCAACAGCACTTACCGCTTCTGTTTGTCCTATTACTCTTTCATGCAATTTTTCTTCTAAGTTTTTTAACTTCTGATTTTCATCTTCTGTTATTTTATTCACAGGTATTTTGGTCCAGCTAGCAATTACTTCTGCTATATCTTCTGAGCCTATCTCTGTAACACTTCTAGTATTTTTGTTTTTCCATTTTTCTTGTTCTTTTTCTAACTTTTCTCTTAAATTCTTTTCTGTATCTCTTAATTTAGCTGCTTTTTCAAATTCTTGAGTTCTAATTGCTTCTTCTTTTTCTGTTTTGGCTACTTCTATTTTTTCTTCTATTTGTTTTAAATTATCTGGTCTTGTATATGTTCTCATTTTAACTCTTGAAGATGCCTCATCTATTAAATCTATGGCTTTATCTGGTAAAAATCTGTCTGTTATATATTTTGTAGATAATTCTACTGCTGCTGTAATTGCTTCTTCTGTTATTTTTACATTATGATGTGCTTCATATTTATCTTGTATTCCTTTTAATATTTTTATTGTATCTTCTGCACTTGGTTCTAATACTGTTACAGGGCTAAATCTTCTTTCTAGTGCAGCATCTTTTTCAATGTATTTTCTATATTCATTTAATGTTGTTGCACCAATTAATTGTATTTCACCACGAGCAAGTAAAGGTTTTAAAATATTTGCTGCATCTATTGCTCCTTCTGCTGAACCTGCTCCAACAATTGTGTGAATTTCATCTATAAATAATATTACATCTCCTACTTTTTTTACTTCATTTAAAACCTTCTTTATTCTTTCCTCGAAGTCTCCTCTATATTTTGCTCCAGCTACCATACTAGAAATATCTATATTTACAACCCTTTTATTTTTTAACATTTCTGGTACATCTTCATTTACTATCTTTTCTGCTAATCCTTCAACAACAGCTGTTTTTCCAACACCTGGTTCACCTATTAAACATGGATTATTTTTTGTTCTTCTTGATAAAATTTGAATTACTCTTTCTATTTCGTCTTTTCTTCCTATTATAGGATCTAATTTTCCTTCTTTTGCTTGTTTTGTAAGGTCTGTACCATATTGATTTAAAGTTTGAGTTTGATTATAACTACCTACATTTTTAGTTGATGTATTTTTTTCAGTTGAATTTACACTTTCGTCTTCATTAACTACTTTTACTATTTCATTATATAATTTTTGAGGATTTACTTGTAAATCTAACATTATTCTAACTGCTACACTATCTCCCTCTCTCATTATTCCTATTAATAAATGTTCTGTTCCTATATAGTCTGAGCCTAGCTTTCTAGCTTCTCTAAAAGCATTTTCTATTACTCTTTTTGTACGAGGTGTAAATCCTACTGTTTGTCCTCCTTCTGTATCTTCTTGTCTTCCTATTAATTGTTCTATTTCTTCAATTACTACATCTGGTGTTATATTTTGTTCTTGTAAAACTTTTGCTGCAATTCCTGTTTCTTCTTTAACAAGTCCGTAAAAAAGGTGCTCTGTTCCTATATAGTTATGTCCCATTTCTATTGCTAATTCGTTTGCATATTCTATAGCTTTTTGCGCACTTGCAGTAAATTTATATGTCATAGTTTTTCTCCTTTCTAATTTTCTTTTATTATATTTTTAATTAATTCTGCTCTTTTTAAATCTCTTTTATATGAATTTAATTTTTCGTTTAGATATTTTTGTAAATTTGCTGGTTGAGAATATAATTTAATTTTATTTACCTTTAAGTCATTCATTTCGGTAATTATTCCCATATCTGTTCCTAATTTAACATCTGAAATTAATTTTATTAATTCGTCTGTATCTATTTTTTTACAATTACTTAATATACCATAAGCTCTATATACTTTATCCTCTAACTCAATACTATCTTTTGATAATATTTTTCTAGCTAGTCTCTCTTGTTCTACAATTTTTTCTGTTATTAATTTTAAGTTTTTAATTAAATCTTTTTCTGTAACATTTAAAGTTTGTTTATTAGAAATTTGATACATATCTCCTTTTGCTTTACTGCTTTCACCATATAGCCCTCTTATTTCCATACCAAAATTGCTAATTGCTTCTAATACTTTAGTTATATTCCCTGTTTTTGTTAATGCAGGTAAATGAACCATTACAGAAACTCTTAATCCTGTTCCAACATTTGTTGGACAAGCAGTTAAAAATCCGTATTTTTTACTATAGGCATATAAAATTTCATTTTGTATCTTTTCGTCTATTTCTATTGCTAAATTTAATAAGTTTTCTAGTTCATATCCTGATTGGAAAACTTGTATTCTTAAATGATCTTCTTCATTTACCATTATAGAAATATTTTCTTCTTCATTTATTATTAATGCTTTTTCCTCTCCATTGTCTAATGCAAAATCTGGACTTATTAAGTGTTTTTCTACTAAACTTAATTTTGTAATATCATCCATATTAGACATTTCAAAATATTTTAGTCCATATCCTAAGTTATATGTTGCCTTTTTCATTTTTTCTTTTACTTTTTTTAAATCTTCTTTGCTTGCCCTTTGTTTAAATGGAATACCACTTATATTTCGTGCAAGTCTAATTCTTGAACTAACTACAACATCAGAATCTTTTCCACTTTGTAAATACCAATTAAACATTCTTTATTCACACCCTTTATTTTAATTTTTTGATTTCATCTCTTAGTTTTGCTGCATCTTCATATCTTTCTTCATTTATTGCATCTTTCAATTTAGATTGTAATTCTTCTAATTTGCTATTTTCTTTTTTGTCTATTTTTTTATTAAACTTGACAACGTCTTCGCTTTTAGCTTGTTCTAATTTTGCTTTAGGCTTTCCTATTCTTCCTATATGTTTTTCTCCACCATGTATATTTTTTAAAATTGGCTCTATTTTTTCAGAAAAAGCTTCATAACAATTTTCACATCCGAATTTTCCTTCATTTAAAAACTCTTCAAACTTTAATCCACATTTATCACATTGTAACATGTTTTTATTTGGAAATTGTTCAAATATATCTGGATCTTCTTCAAAAAAGTCTTCCAAAAAGCTAGAAAAATTTATTGGCATGTTGAAACTTATATCTCCAAATCCCAATTCCTTTCTGCACTTATCGCATAATTCTATTTCTGTTTTTTCACCATTTACTATTTTAGTATACTTAAAATTTGCTTCATTTTCTCCACAATTTTGACAAATCATTTAAATCTTCTCCTTTCTAATTTTCAATTAAATTTAACAACATGTTTTTAAATATATTTGCTCTTAATGAATCCTTTATTTCATATGGTACATTTAATACATTATCTGATGTTGCAACTTTTAATAATTTAGCTTCCTTTGGTGTAATAATGTCATACGTTAAAAAATTGCTTATATAAATATCTACTTCATTGGCAGTAATAGTTTTTTCCATATTTTTAATTATATGTATTAAATAATTATCTTTTGTAACATTCACTTTTCTTATTTTAATGTGACCTCCACCACCTCTTTTGCTTTCTACATAATACCCTTGTGAAGGTTGAAAACGAGTTTGTATTACATAGTTTATTTGTGATGGTACACAATTAAAATGCTCAGCTAATTCATTTCTCTGTATTTCAATAAAATCTTCCTCTTGTAGTAAGTCTTTTATAAATTCTTCTATTACATCTGATATTCTCATTTTTTACTCCTTTTTTGACTTTGACTTTCTTTGACCTTTATATTTTTATTATACTACCATTTTTTTCAATGTCAAGAAAAATATGTAAAATTTTTAAAATATTTTTTATAGTGTTTACTTATTCCCCTCTCAATTTGTGTATTTTGGCAATTTGTAGTATAATTATATTAAGCTCTAATCTATGTGATTAGCAAAAATAATTTTAAAAGGAGATTAAAACATGAAAAAATCAGCTATTGACGAGACATTAGGAGGATTTATAACAATCCGGTTCGATAAGATTCAAGAGTTCAACAAAGTCTTTTCTTTTATAAAGACAAAGGCTCCAAGTTGCGAAATTCGTTTCACAACAGAAGGAATTGATGATATCGACTATGTTGGTGTAAAGTGGACTGTAAGTTCACCTGCAGATTTTGATCCTGCTTACAATTTCTTTTGCATTAGTGATGCTCATTGTAAAAAGCAAAAAATCGAAAAAGAAGATTACAGTTTTAAGCTTTGCAATGACATTCCTATAACTGCAGTTCAAGAAATACTGCAACAATTGAAAAAGCAGCAGAAAAAAGGTTTGTACAAAGATTGTATTTTCTTTTGTTCATTAAGTCCAGATTTCTCACATGGTCACATTCACTTTTACTCTAACAATTTTATTAAGGATTGTCAAAAGTTCCAAAAATGGTATGAAAGGTCTAAATTCAATACCAATAATCTCAAAAGCGATGCTTAATTGCATCGCTTTTTTATATTTTAAAAATTCAATTAACATTCTTTTTTGTATATTCTACTATAAGATATCTAGCATTTGGAAAGTCTACAACACACTGTAAATATAATCCAGTATTTCCTTCAGTTCTACAATAAACTGTTGATATTGCATTACTAGTATCTTCCCCTATAGCATCAGCTCGTAGAAAATGTTCTACCCAAGAATAATCACCTACCGAACTTATTGTACCTCTAGAACTAATGCCAGATGAAATTGGAATAATCTTTCTATACACTTTTTTTCCATCTATCCATTTTCCCACTACTTGTTCTGTTGTTGAATATTCGTTTATATTATTTTCAGTTGCTCTTCCATTTTGTATATAATCATCTATTTTGGCTAATTCGTTTTGTTCTTGTTCTGCTTTGTTTTCGTATTTATCTACTGCAGTCTCTGCTCCTTTTAGTATGCCATTGTCTCCGTAATGCAAAATTTATTGCCACTCCTGCTAAGATTAATAATATTATTACTGTTATTATTAATGCTATTAGTGTTATTCCTTTTTCTTCTCTATTCGTGTGTGTGTGTGTGTGTGTGTGTGTGTGTGTGTGTGTGTGTGTTACAGTCTCTAAGATTTTCATCATTCGTTCCTCTCCTTCATTTTTTTATTTTTTATGCATTTATTATATTCTCTAATTGTTATTCTGTCAATTATTTTTTTAGGATAGAACAAATCTTTACGCTTCTTTGAGACCTTTTCTCTACATCTTGAAGTTGCTATCTAAATTCAAGGTCTCAAAGAAGCGTAAAGATTTGTTGACGCGAAAATTTACAAAGTAAATTTTCTGTG
>CANRGE010000020.1 GCA_947630065.1 uncultured Clostridia bacterium | reverse complement strand
TCAAGGTCTCAAAGAAGCGTAAAGATTTGTTGACGCGAAAATTTACAAAGTAAATTTTCTGTGCAATGTTATTTTTAATATAATAGGAAAATTCTACTTTCCTATTATATTAAAAATTCTTCGAAGGATTGGCTTATCAATTGTAGGGGCGATTTTAATCGCCCGTCTTCGAAGAACTTTCTAATATCATAATATTATATTTATTTTTTATTTCGTTTTATCTAGTTAATTTTTTATTAGTAATTTTTATTAGCTTATCCGTTGTAGGGCGGGCGATTAAAATCGCCCCTACACTTATTGGGTATGTCTTCGTAGATTATGCTATTTTTATTGTAAATATGTATAGGCTGATTAATATTAAAAATAATTTAATATTAATCAGCCTACACTACAAATTGTATTATTTTTTATTCTAAGAATCCTTTGTAATGTCTCATTACTAATTGAGATTCTAATTGTTGTACAGTCTCTAATGCAACACCTACTACTATTAGTATTGATGTTCCTCCAAAAGTAACATCTAATCCTGTAAATCTCATTAACATTGGAAGTATTGCTATTAATGCTAAGAAAAATCCTCCAAACCAAGTTATTTTTGAAATTACACTTGATAGATATTCTGTTGTTGGTTTTCCTGCTCTTATTCCTGGTATAAATCCACCATTTTTCTTAATGTTATTAGATACTTCTGCTGGATTAAATGTTGCGTATGTATAGAAAAATGTAAATCCAACTATTAATAATAAATATACAATGGCATTTGCTATAGTGTATCCTATAGGTACATTTGATGTTGATGTAGCTATAGAGAATTTATATACTCCTGCCCAGAATCCTGTTGCTGTATTTATATCTTTTATAAATATTTGTAAAATCATTGCTGGAAATGTCATAAATGATGACGCAAATATTACTGGCATTACACCTGCCATAGCAAGTTTTAATGGTATATGTGTGTTTTGTCCACCCATCATTTTTCTTCCTACTACTTTTTTAGCATATTGTACTGGTACTCTTCTTTCTGCTTCTTGTACAAATACTACTCCAGCTACTAATATTATAGCTCCTATTATTATTCCTAATGATAATAATAGGCCTGTTGTACTAAATGAACCTGTTTGGAATATTAAATTCCATAATGTTGTTACAACACTAGGTATTCCAGATACTATACCTATGAATATTATAATAGAAATTCCATTTCCTATACCTTTATTTGTTATTTGCTCTCCTAACCACATAAGTAATGTAGTTCCAGCAACTAATCCTAATATTACTAAAAATGCTGTTAAAAATCCTGGATTTATAAATATTCCTGAATTTTTATATGAAAAATATAAACCTAATGCTGTTATAAGTGCTAATACTATTGTAAGCATTTTTGTATATTTATTCATTTTTCTTTTTCCTTCTTCTCCACCTTCTTTTGCTAATCTTTCTAAAGAAGGTATTACCATTGCTAACAATTGAATAACAATTGATGCTGTAATATATGGGCTTATTGTCATTGCAAAAATTGAGAATCTTGAGAATGCCCCTCCGGAAATTATATTTATTAATCCTGCAAATCCATTACTTGATTGCATTGCTTCACTTAATGCAAATGCATCAACTCCTGGAACTGTTATAAAACATCCTAATCTAAATATTATAATTAATACCAATGTATAAAGTAATCTTTTTCTTACCTCTGGTGTTTTTATGGCATTTTTGATTGTTTTAAACAATTAAATCACCTCTATCTTTCCACCTACAGCTTCAATTTTTTCTTTTGCTGCTTTTGTAAATCTTTTTGCTTTAACAGTTAATTTTTTCTCTAATTCTCCTGTTGCAAGTACTACTATTCCATCATTTACTTTAGATATTATTCCTTCTTCTAATAGAGTTTCTGCACTTACTTCAGTTGCTTTAGATTTATTAAGCATTGTTAAAGTTACTTCTATATAATTTTTTGCATGTATATTTGTAAATCCTCTTTTTGGTAATCTTCTATATAATGGTGTTTGACCACCTTCGAAACCTCTTCTTACTCCTCCACCAGATCTAGCTTTTTGTCCTTTATGTCCTTTTCCAGAAGTTTTTCCAAGTCCTGAACCTACTCCACGACCAACTCTTCTTCTAGTTTGCTTTTCTACTGCTGGACTTAGTTCGTCTAATTTCATACCTTAGCACCTCCTTATTTAATTGTATAATCGAATTATATCTTTAAAATATTATTTTGTAAATAATATTTTATTTAATTCATAAATATTTTTAGGGGCTAAAACAATATTGCCCTAAGTTACGCTTAATTTGTATTCTTACAATATTTCTTCTACTTTTTTTCCTCTTTTTTTAGCAATTTCTTCAATAGTTCTCATGTTAGATAAACCATTTAAAGTAGCATAAACAACATTTCTAGGATTATCTGTTCCTATAACTTTTGTTCTTATATCTTTATATCCTGCAAGCTCTAATACTGGTCTTACGCTTCCTCCTGCTATAACTCCAGTACCTTCTGCTGCTGGTTTTAACATAACATTTGCACTACCAAATTTTCCTACATATTCATGAGGAATAGTTGTACCTACTACTGGAACTGTAATTAGGTTCTTTTTAGCATCTTCTATTGCTTTTTTTATTGCATCTGGAACTTCTGCTGCTTTTCCATTTCCAATACCTACATGTCCGTTGCCATCTCCTACAACTACTAAAGCACTAAATCTAAAAGTTCTACCACCTTTAACAACTTTAGCAACTCTGTTAATAGTTACAACTTTTTCTTTTAATTCAACTGCGTTTTCTTCCATTTAGGTTTTTACCCTCCTTCTTATTTTTTATGGATTAATTAAAATTCTAAACCTGCATTACGTGCAGCTTCTGCTAATTCTTTTACAACTCCGTGATATATATATCCACCTCTATCAAATACTACTTCTTTGATATTTTTTTCTATTGCTCTTTTAGCTACTAATGCACCAACTTCTTTTGCTGCTTCTTTATTAGCATGTTTTGTTTTTACTTCTTTGTCTAATGTAGATGCACTAACTAATGTTTTTGCAGTAACATCATCTATAATTTGTACATATAAATTTGCGTTACTTCTGAATACACATAATCTTGGGCATTCTGCTGTTCCGCTTATTTTTCTACGTACACGAATATGTCTTCTTGTTCTTTCAGCTTTACGATTTACTTTGCTAACCATTTTTTCTCCTTTCTACTAATGTAACAGCATTAGTAATTTAGATTTTTATATTTTATTTTTTACCAGCTTTTCCTTCTTTACGTCTAATAACTTCTTCAGCATATTTAATACCTTTTCCTCTATAAACTTCAGGTGGTCTTTTTGTTCTAACAACTGCTGCTGTTTGACCAACTAATTCTTTGTCTATACCTTTTACTATTATAGTTGTTGGATTTGGAACTTCAAAAGTTATTCCTTGTGGTTCTACCATTTCTACTGGATGTGAGTAACCTAAACTTAAAACTATTTTATTTCCTTGTTTTTGAGCTCTGTAACCAACACCATTTATTTGTAATTCTCTTGTGAATTCTTCTTTAACACCTTTTATCATGTTGTTGATTAATGTTCTTGTTAATCCATGTAAACTTTTATTTTCTGGCTCATCATCAGGTCTTTTTATAGTTATAACATTATTGTCGATTGATACTGCCATGTTTTTATGTATCTCTCTTTCTAATGTTCCTTTTGGTCCTTTTACAGTTATTTTTGTTCCGTCTATTTTAACTTCTACATCTTGTGGAACTGTAATTGGGCTATTTCCTATTCTTGACATTTTATTTTCACCTCTCTATTACTGTTATTTATTACCAGATATAAGCTAAAACTTCTCCACCTATACCTTGTGCTCTTGCTTCTTTATCTGTCATTATTCCTTTTGATGTAGATATTAAAGCAATTCCTAATCCATTTAATACTCTTGGTAATTCATCTTTTGCTGCATATACTCTTAATCCTGGTTTGCTTATTCTTTTTAATCCAGCAATTACTCTATTACCATTTTCGTCATATTTTATATTTATTCTTATTATTCCTTGATTTTCATCTGCTATTTCTTCATATGATTTGATATATCCTTCTTTAAATAATATTTCTGCTATAGCTTTTTTTATGTTTGATGATGGTATATCAACTGTTTTATGTTTTGAAGTATTAGCATTTCTTATTCTTGTTAACATATCTGCTATTGGGTCTGTAATGTTCACTTTTTTTACCCTCCTTTTTTATTTATTTTCTAATTACCAACTTGCTTTTTTTATACCTGGAATTTCGCCTTCGTGTGCCATTTTTCTAAAGCATACACGGCAAATTCCATATTTTCTAATATAGGCATGTGGTCTACCACATATTTTGCATCTATTATATTCTCTAGTTTTGTATTTTTGTGGTTTTTGTTGTTTTATAATCATTGACTTTTTAGCCATAATTTTCTCCTTCCTTCATACATACTAATTTCTAAAAGGCATTCCTAATAATTGTAATAGTTCTCTTGCTTCTTCATCTGTTTTTGCAGTAGTTACTATTATAATATCCATTCCTCTTAATTTATCTACTTTATCGTATTCGATTTCAGGGAATATTAATTGTTCTTTTACACCCATTGAGTAGTTTCCTCTTCCATCAAAAGAATCTGTTGAAACTCCTCTAAAATCTCTTACTCTAGGAAGAGCCACATTGAATAATTTGTATGCGAAATCATACATTTTTCCACTTCTTAAAGTAACTTTGCATCCTACATTTGCTCCTTCTCTTAATTTAAAAGCAGCTATAGATTTTCTTGCTTTTGTTACTATTGGCTTTTGACCTGTTATAATGCTTAAATCGTTTATTGCATTATCTAATGATTTTGGATTATCTTTTACATCTCCTAATCCTATATTGATAACAATTTTTTCAAGTTTTGGAACTTGCATAACTGATTTATAATTAAACTTTTTCATTAATGCTGGTACTACTTCTTTTTCATATTGTTCTCTTAATGTTTCCATGTATTAAACTCCTCCTTTCTTATTTTATTTTTGTTCCACAGTTTTTACATACACGAATCTTTTCGTCTTTTTCTATTTTATAACCTATTCTAACTGGTTTATTACATTTTGGGCATACCACGTTTACTTTCGCGCTATTTATTGCACATTCAACTGGTATAATTCCACCTTCTTCACCTTGTTTTCTAGGTTTAACATGTTTTTTTCTTACATTTACACCTTTTACTACTACTTTATCACTTTTAGGTATAACTTCTAATATTTCTCCTGTTTTTCCTTTATCATTTCCAGATAAAACTTGAACAGTATCACCTTTTTTAAGTTTCATATTTTATTTTCACCTCTTCTTTTCGGTAA
The DNA here is from genome assembly GCA_947630065.1 of uncultured Clostridia bacterium. Classification (GTDB taxonomy): domain Bacteria; phylum Bacillota; class Clostridia; order TANB77; family CAG-508; genus RGIG8482. The sequence continues at coordinate 29,473 of CANRGE010000020.1, read as the reverse complement.
TTTTGCTTCCTCCATTACTATTTTTATAATTTTATAGAACTTCTGGAGCTAATGATAATATTTTCATATATTCTTTTTCTCTTAATTCTCTTGCTACTGGTCCAAATATACGTGTTCCTCTTGGATTACCATCATCACGAATTATTACTGCAGCATTTTCATCAAATTTTACATATGAACCGTCGGCACGTCTTGCACCTTTTTTAGTTCTTACTACAACTGCTTTTACTACTTCTCCTTTTTTTACAACGCCACCTGGTGTAGCACTTTTAACAGATGCTATTATAACATCACCAATACCAGCATATTTTCTATATGAACCACCTAAACATCTAATGCACATTATTTCTTTTGCACCAGTGTTATCTGCAACTTTTAATATTGTTTGTTGTTGTACCAACTTTTTTCCCTCCTTTAAAATAGATTAAGGTTTATCTTTTTCTATTTAATTATTGCTTTTTTTGTAATTTCTACAACTCTCCATCTTTTATCTTTTGATAATGGACGTGTTTCCATTACTTTTACTTCGTCACCTATTTGGCATTTATTTTCTTCATCATGTGCTTTTAATTTATATGTTCTTTTTACTATTTTATCGTAAACTGAGTGTTTTACATTAGTCTTAACTGCTACAACTACTGTTTTATCCATTTTATTAGATACAACTGTACCAATCATAACTTTACGAAGATTTCTTTCTTCCATTTGATTTCTCCTTTCTCAAAAATATGAAGAATTTATTAGTTATTATTACTTGTTAATTCTCTTTGTCTTAATATTGTTTTTATTCTTGCAATGTCTTTTCTAACTTCTTTGATTTTTAATGGATTGTCTAATCCATTTGTTGCTAAGCTAAATCTTAGTTTAAATAATTCTGTTTTTAATTCGCTTAGTTCCTTTTCTAATTCTGGTGAAGACATTTCCTTTATTTTATTTATCTTCATCATTATCACCACCTATTTCAGTTTCTCTTTTTATAAATTTTGTTTTTATTGGTAGTTTATTTGCAGCAAGTCTTAAAGCTTCTCTTGCTAATTCTTCTGATACGTCAGCTATTTCAAACATTACTCTTCCTGGTTTAACTACTGCTACCCAAAATTCTGGAGCTCCTTTACCTTTACCCATACGAGTATCTGCTGGTTTCTTTGTTACTGGTTTGTCTGGAAATACTTTAATCCAAACTTTACCACCTCTTTTTATATGACGTGTCATAGCTACACGGGCTGCTTCTATTTGGTTTGTTGTTATCCATGCTGCTTCTACTGCTTGTAAGCCATATTCTCCATCAGTAACTGTATTTCCTCTTGTTGCTTTACCTCTATTTCTACCTTTTTGCATTTTTCTATATTTTGTTCTTTTTGGTATTAATGGCATTATTTGTCTCCTCCTTCCACTACTTGTTTTTTAGTTGGAAGAACTTCTCCTTTATATATCCAAACTTTAACACCTATTTTTCCATAAGTTGTATTAGCTTCATAGAATCCATAGTCTATATCTGCTCTTAAAGTTTGAAGTGGTATTGTTCCTTCTTTATAAAATTCTGTTCTTGCCATGTCTGCTCCGCCTAATCTTCCAGATACAGATGTTTTAATTCCTAAAGCACCTGCTTTCATAGTTTTTTGCATTGCTTGTTTCATAGCACGTCTAAATGAAATTCTCTTTTCTAGTTGAGCACAAATATTTTCTGCTACTAAAGTAGCGTCTAAATCTATATTTTTCACCTCAACTATATTTAAATTAACTTCTTTTTGTATCATTTTTTGTAAATCTGCTTTTAATGTTTCTGCTATTGCTCCACCTTTTCCTATTACTAGTCCTGGTTTTGCTGTATAAACATTAACTTTAACTAATTTAGCTGTTCTTTCTATTTCTATTTTAGAAATACCGCTAACAAATAATTTTTTCTTAACATATTCACGGATTTTATGGTCTTCTACTAAATAATTACTAAAATTTTTAGAATCGGCATACCATTTTGAATTCCAATCTTCTATTACGCCTATTCTTAATCCATGTGGATGCATTTTTTGTCCCATACTAAAATCCTCCTTTCTATTATTCTTTCTCTTTTAATACTATTGTTATATGACTTGTTCTTTTTCTAATTCTTACAGCAGAACCTTTAGCTGCTGGTCTAATTCTCTTTAATGTTGGACCTTGATTTGCATATATTTCTGCAACATATAAATTTTTACTGTCCATATTGTGATTATTTTCAGCATTTGCTATAGCTGATTTTAATAATTTTTCTATTATATCAGATGATGCTTTAGGTGTGAATTTTACTATTGCTAATGCTTCATTAACATCTTTTCCTCTTATTAAATCTGCAACTATTTTTACTTTTCTTGCTGAAATTCTAGCATATTTAAGTGTAGCTTGTGCAGTTTTTACTTCTTGCATTTCTTCCACTATTTTTCCCTCCTTATTTTTGGATGCTATAAGTTTACTACTTATTGTTTTTTATAATTTTATTGTTGTTTTACTGTTGTTGTTTTTTCTCCTGAATGACCTTTAAATGTTCTTGTAGGAGCAAATTCACCTAATTTATGTCCTATCATTTCTTCTGTTATATAAATAGGAACATGTTTTCTTCCATCATGAACACCTATTGTATGTCCAACCATTTGTGGATATATTGTAGATGCTCTTGACCATGTCTTTAAGACTTCTTTTTTTCCTTCTGCATTCATAGCTTCTATTCTCTTTAATAATTCTGGAGCAACATAAGGAACTTTTTTTGATGATCTTGACATTTTTTATTTTCCTCCTTTTCTTAAAAGATTGTTTATATTAGTTACGCTACATATTTTTTATTATTTTCTTCTCTTAACAATAAATTTGTTAGATATTTTATTTTTCTTTCTTGTTTTATATCCAAGTGCTGGTTTACCCCAAGGAGTAAGTGGTCCTGGACGTCCAACTGGTGCTCTACCTTCACCACCACCATGAGGGTGATCTACTGGGTTCATAACAGAACCTCTAACAGTTGGTCTTATACCCATGTTTCTTTTTCTTCCTGCTTTTCCCAATTTTACGTTTTCATGGTCTGTGTTTCCTATTGTTCCTATTGTAGCTCTACATTTTGTCATTACTAATCTCATTTCTCCTGATGGTAATCTTATATGAGCATATTTATCTTCTTTAGCCATAAGTTGTGCACTTTGACCTGCAGCTCTTACTAATTTTCCACCTTGACCTGGATTTAGTTCTATATTATGAATTAATGTACCTACTGGTATATTTGATATTGGCATGTTATTTCCTGGTTTTATATCTGCTTTTTCTCCAGATACAACTTTATCCCCATCTTTTAATCCTATTGGTGCTAATATATATGCTTTTTCTCCATCTTCATATTGAATTAAAGCTATATTTGCACTTCTGTTTGGATCATATTCAATTCCTATAACAGTTGCTGGCATATCATCTTTTTTACGTTTAAAATCTATTATTCTATATTTTTGTCTATTTCCTCCACCTTGATGTCTAACAGTTATTCTACCATATGAGTTTCTTCCTGCTTTTTCTTTCTTTTTTGCAAGTAAAGATTTTTCAGGTGTTTTTTTAGTTATTTCTTCAAATGTAGAAACTGTCATATTTCTTCTTGATGCTGTATATGGTTTGAAGTGTTTCATTCCCATTTCTATCTTTCCTTTCTCGAATTTGTTAAATTCTATGTCTCTATATTTACGGTATTTTTCCTGCTCCGTATTAGCAGATATTCTTTATTTTCCTGGTATTTTCCAGATATTTTTTTACTTTAGCGTAAGTTTTTATTAAGCTCCCATAAATTCATCTATTGCATCTTTATATTTTTTAGAAACTTTAACTTCTTTTCCGCCTTTTGACATGTATTTGTTTTCTTGTGGATCTGTGTCTATAGTAACTATAGCTTTTTTCCAATCAGATGTCTTTCCTACATGTACCCCAACTCTTTTTTCTTTTCCTTTTACAGTAACAGTATTTACTTTTAATACTTTTACTTCAAAAAGTTTTTCAACAGCTTTTGCTATTTCAACTTTTGTTGCTTTTTTATTTACTTTGAAAGTATACTTTCCAGCTTGTAAACCATCATTACTTTTTTCTGTAACTATTGGTTTTATAATAATTTCTTCTGGTCTCATTATGCGTACACCTCCTCTATTTTTTTAACAGCATCTAAAGTTACAACTAAATTAGTATATTTTAATAAATCATATACATTTATTGTATTTACTAATGTTGTTTTAACTCCTTCTATATTTCTTGCTGATTTTTGTACATTCTCATTTTTTTCTGGTAATAACACTAAAGTTTTTCCAGTTACTTTTAAATTTGTTAATGCATTTTGCATTTGTTTTGTTTTTATTTCTTTGAAATCGATAGCATCTACAACTACTAATTCATTTTCTAATACTTTAGAACTTAGTATTGATTTTATAGCTAATCTTTTTTCTTTCTTATTAACTTTATAGCTATAGCTACGTGGTTTTGGACCTAATGCAATTCCTCCACCTACCCAATGTGGTGTACGAATACTTCCTTGTCTTGCTCTACCTGTTCCTTTTTGTCTCCAAGGTTTTTTACCACCACCAGATACTTCACTTCTTGTTTTTGTACTTTGTGTACCTTGTCTTTGATTAGCTAAGTAGTTAACAAGTACACTATGTACTATTTCTTTATTTGGTTCAATTCCAAAAATATCTTCTTTTAATTCTACATCGCTAACTTTTTTACCTTCTAGGTTATATACATCTATTTTAGGCATCTTCTTCGTCCTCCTTCCTTATTATTCAACTGTTTTTACAGTTTGTCTTAATTTTAGTATTGCACCTTTAACTCCTGGTACGCTACCTTTTACTAATATTACATTTTTATCTGTATCAACTTTTACTACTTCTAAGTTTTGTATTGTTACAGTTTGTACTCCCATATGTCCTGGTAGTTTTTTACCTTTGAAAACTCTACCTGGTGTAGAAGTTGGTCCCATTGAACCTGGTCTTCTATGATACATAGAACCATGTCCCATTGGTCCTCTATGTTGTCCATGACGTTTTATAACACCTTGGAATCCTTTTCCTTTTGTTGTTCCTTGAACATCTATTTTTTCTCCAGCTGCAAAAACATCTGCATTTAATTCATCTCCAACATTAACATCTATTTGAGATGTTCTAAATTCTCTTAAATGTTTTTTGTTTGGAATATTTGCTTTTGCAAAATGTCCTTTTGCTGGTTTGTTTATATGTTTATCTTTTATTTCTCCAAATCCTAATTGAACTGCATTATATCCATCAGTTTCAACTGTTTTTACTTGTGCTACTACACAAGGTCCTGCTTGGATTGCTGTTACTGGAATAACTGAACCTTGTTCATCAAATATTTGTGTCATTCCAATTTTCTTTCCTATTATTGCTTTCATTTTTATTTTTCCTCCTAACTATTGGCTGACATTGTCAGCATGGTTTAATTAATTTGATAATTATAATTTTATTTCTATATCAACACCAGCTGGTAAATCTAATTTCATTAGACTATCAACAGTTTTTTGTGTTGGGTAAAGAATGTCTATAACTCTTTTATGTGTTCTCATTTCAAATTGTTCTCTTGAATCTTTGTATTTGTGAGGACAACGTAAAATTGTTACAACTTCTTTTTGTGTAGGTAATGGAATAGGACCTGAAACTTTTGCTCCTGTTCTTTTAGCAGTATCTACTATTTTTTCAGCAGACTGTTCTAAAACAACATGGTCATAAGCTTTTAATCTTATTCTTATCTTTTCGCTTCCTACCATTTGATTTGTTGTTGCCATAGTATATTTCCCTCCTTAAATTATTTAATGTACCTTGGCAAGTTATAAACGCACCCTGGTGTTTCTTAAACTCCAATTATAAAACCCAAGTTTTTGCATGATTTTTCTTGGGATAAGTGCTTTATTTTTAACAATGCAAATTCATATTTTTCTAAATTTCCCTAAGGTCATATAGATAATTTATGTTTTGCATATTTAATTTCTAGATTATTTTTCCAGAATTTAAATAACTTACCGCCCGGTCTAAGCCAAGACATACTCCATGGAAGTTCCCTCCATCCCTAAGGATGTAGCCACATTCCACTTCATCGCAAATCTACATGCCCAACTATTATATAACGTTTATTTTAGTATGTCAACAAAAAGTTGGATTTTTTGTAATTTTTTTGTAAAAATTACAAAAAATAGAGATGTAATCTCTTACATCCCTAAGATTCTTAGAATTGTATTTTTTCTTCTAGCCATTTCTCTATTTCGTTTATTGGTAAGCGTATTTGTTCCATTGTATCTCTGTCTCTTATAGTTACTGATTCATCTTCTAATGTGTCAAAATCTATTGTTACACAATATGGTGTTCCTATTTCGTCTTCTCTTCTATATCTTTTTCCTATACTTCCAGTTTCATCATAATCACACATAAATTTTTTTGATAGTCTTTCATATATTTCTTGTGATTTTTCACTTAATTTTTTTGATAGAGGTAATACAGCAACCTTATATGGTGCAAGTGCTGGATGTAAATGTAATACTGTTCTTACATCTCCTTCTGATACTTCTTCTTCATCATATGCATTACATAGAAATGCTAGTAATACTCTATCTGCTCCTAATGATGGTTCTATTACATATGGTATGTATTTTTCGTTTGTTTCTGGATCTTGATATGTTAAGTCTTGTTTAGAATGTTCCATATGTTGTTTTAAATCGTAGTCTGTTCTATCTGCTATTCCCCATAATTCTCCCCAACCAAATGGAAATGCAAATTCTATATCTGTTGTTGCTTTAGAATAAAATACTAATTCTTCTTTTGAGTGATCTCTTAGTCTAATATTTTCTTCTTTCATTCCTAAACTTAACAACCAATTTTTACAGTATTCTTTCCAATATGTATGCCACTCTAAGTCGGTACCTGGTTTAACAAAAAATTCTAATTCCATTTGCTCAAATTCTCTTGTTCTAAATATGAAGTTCCCTGGTGTTATTTCATTTCTAAATGCTTTTCCTATTTGAGCTATTCCCATTGGCATTTTTTTTCTCGATGTTCGCAAAACATTTTTGAAGTCTACAAATATTCCTTGTGCTGTTTCTGGTCTCAAATATATTTGTGCTGCAGTATCTTCTGTTACTCCTTGAAATGTTTTAAACATTAAATTGAATTTTCTAATATCTGTAAAGTTTGTTTTCCCACAATTTGGACATGGTATTTTATTTTCTACAATAAAGTCTATTAATTGTTTTTCTGTCATTCCATCTGCAATTAAGTCTTTGCCATTATTATGTGCCCATTCTTCTATTAATTTATCTGCTCTATGTCTTGTTTTACATTCTTTACAATCTATAAGTGGATCACTAAATCCTCCTACATGTCCTGATGCTACCCATGTTTCTGGATTCATAAGAATTGCTGCATCTAAACCTACAATATTAGGTTGTTCTTGTATGAATTTTTTTCTCCATGCTGATTTTATATTATTTTTAAGTTCATTTCCTAATGGTCCATAATCCCACGTATTTGCAAGTCCACCATATATTTCAGAACCTGGATACACATATCCTCTTGCTTTGCATAGATTTACTATTTTATCCATTGATTTTTCTACCATAAATTACATCCTTTCTTAATGTGCAAACTTAGTTTGAATATTATTTTATTACAATAGATTAATTATTTTTTCTTTTCCTTTACTTTTTTGTCTGATATATTTTGATAATTATACATTGTAGCTATTATTACCATTACATATACAAATATTGCTATTGGCATTGTATATATTCCTATTGGTAGTCTAAATATAGCTATTATACTAAGTACTAAAGCTTCTGCTAATACTAATCTTACTATTAAATTAATTATTGCTTTTACTATTCCTAATTTTCTATAAGCTATTGCTACATATGCTAATATTATTAATGTTGATATTCCTATTGGCAATACATATGGCATAACTAAATCTCTTCCTCTAATATGTGCCACACTACTTGTTGCTATTAAATCATCTGTTGCTTCTACCTCATATTTTTCAGCTATTTTTGTTTTTAGGTTTTCTAATTGTTCATCTGATACATTTTCTACATTTATAACTGGTGTATCATTATATATCTCTACTTTTTGTAGTTCTATTTTTTGTTTTTCAAATACTTCTTTTGCTATTGCTTTTATGTCTTTTAATTCATAATCTTTTCCTAAATATATTGTTATTTTTGTATGTTCTCTATACATTAAACTAAAGTTTAATTTAAATACACAAGTTACAATTATTCCTATTACTATAATTGCTAATATTACTCCATATACCAATTTTTTATTATTCATTATTTTTTTCATAGTTAATGTTCCTCCTAATCTTTTTTGCTTTTTTCTTTTACATCTGCTAATAATACTTTTGTTATTAACACATTATATACTGCTAATACTAATAAGCCCCAGAACATTACCATACCAATACTTGCTATTTGTGTAGATTTTATAAATGTAAATACAATTGAAATAATTGCTAATGGTGCATATATTTTTGCATATTTTTTATAAGTATCTCCCCATATTGCATTTATTGATTTTTCATTTTTATTAATTTCATTAATTACATAATTTAATAAAATTATATCTGCTATTGTTACTATTATAAATGATACTATTGATTCTATAGAAATTACAACATTTGTATATCTTAATACTATTAATAATAAAGCTATAAAACCTATTACAGATACACTTGCAAATGCTCCTTTTCTTCCTTTTACTAAATACATTGCTAATAATATTACTGCTAATACGTCTATTAATGTAATCATTATTATTGGTAATTTTTCTTGCAAATATGATTGTATATAAACATTTTCATCTAATTTATATTGAACGTTCATTTCTCCACTTGAAATTAATGAAGATATTCCTGCACCTTGTTGTATATATGTATTTATGTCTTCGCTTGTTGTACTTGCTGTTCCTACTGTTAATTGTAATATTCCTTGTGAATTCTCCTCATCAAATGATGTTTGTATTAATGTTTCATTATCTAATTTTAATGTTACCGTTTTTTCTGTTTCTGTTCCATCTTCTGATGTTGTTGCTACATATGTATTTGTTATATCTTTTAATTTTTGAGTTCCTTCTTTGTTAAATTCTATTCTAACTAATACAGTAAGGCCTGATGTTGACGAACTATATAACACTTTACAATCTTTTATATCATCATTATTTATTAATACTTCTTCTGTTTCACTATCTTGTATTGTAAATTCTCCTTTATATGTCAAATAAGATATTATAGTATCTGCATCTGAACCTTCTGGAATTTGTATAGATATTTCTCCATTATCATAATTTGCTGCTATTGTATATTCTTGTAGTCCTAATTTTTCAAATCTTTTTTGTAGTATTTTTTTTGCTTGTTCATAATTTTCTTCATTTAATACTTCTTGTGTATTTGCATATTTTAATTCTTTTGTATATCCTTCTTTTAATGTTCCATCTTCATTTGTTCCTTCTGTTGTTTCATTTCCTTCTGGATCATATGTCACTTCTTCTGATGAATCATCTGGTACTAATTTTACGTTTCTTGCACCTTTTAAACTCATACTTATGTTATAGTCTGGTAAAATATTATTTCTTTTTACATATATTCCTGCAAATGATATTAGTGCTAATGCTAATATTATTAAGACTATTAAAATTTTAGTTAATTTTTTTGTTTTCATTAAATCTCACCTTTCTTCATTATAATAATTTTAAATTATTTATTATCAATTCAAACCATATTCCTAAATATTTTGCTGCATATTTACTCATCATTGTTCTTTCCATAAATATTTCAAAATAGTCTAATACTGGACAAATTTTTGTGTCTATTTGTATTGATAATATTATTTTTTTATTTTCTTTATCTAATATTAATTTTGTATCTGTTACTGCATAATTTACTCTATCATGCTTTCCGAAAGTAGCAATATTTTTATTAACAACCCTATCCCTATGCACATCTGATTTGTCTGCTAATATTAATGCTGCTGATATATCGCTTATTGCTGTTCCTGTTTGTTCATCATGATTTCCTATTGCCATCATAATTTCTGTTCTTTCTTCATGAGGCATTCCCATTTCTTTTAATATTTGATAAGCTAAAATTGCTCCTGATTGTGCATGGTCATTTCTATTTACGCAATTGCCAATATCGTGTAAATATCCTGCAATTTTTGCAAGTTCTATTCTTTCTTGCGGATATCCAAAAGTTTCTAATATATCTGCCGCTCTTTTTGATACTATTCCTATGTGTCTATATGAATGTTCCGTAAAGCCTAATACATTTAGCTGTTTTTGAGTTCCTTCTATTAAGGCTTGTACCTCTTCGTTTTTTTTAACATCATCTAACGTTATCATTTCTTCCTCCGTAACAAAATCTTTATAGATTTTATATTAAATATAAAAAAATATCAATACATTTATGTAATTTTATATTAATTTTAAATGTACCATATTGTTTTTTTCCTTGCGGATACTTATTATTTCATATTTTTAAGACCTATTGTTTTTTAGCAACAATAGGTCTATTTTTTAATCATCATATTTATCAAATTCTTCATATTCTATGTCGCCTGGTTCTTGCTCTACATATTCTACTTCGTAATCTTCTACATTTGGTTGTGTAATTGGTGGTGTAATTTTTTCTACCTCTGGGGTTACAACTTTTTTTATTTTGGGTTTTGGTATATTATTGTTCTCAAATTCTATATTGTTAGGTATATTACTATTCTTTTCTTCTTGACGTTTTACTTTATTTTTTTCTTCTTTTCTTTCTTCCTTTTTCTCTTCTTTCTTTTCTTCTTTTTTATTTTGCATATTTTTATTTAATAATGAATTTGCTTTTTCTATTAAGTCTGGAATATAATCTAATAATTTATCTACAGATGATGCATGATTTACAGGTAATAATTTTACATTGTTAGATTGAATTACTAAAAATGCTACTGGATTAACATTAACTCCTGCTCCGCTTCCTCCACCAAATGGAAGTCTATATTGTATTTCTTCTTCCTTTTCTTTTTTACTATATTCATTTATTGTTTCTCCTCTAAATTCACTTCCACCTGCTGCAAATCCAAAACATACTTTTGAAATTGGTATTATTACAGTATTATTAAATGCATGAATAGGCTCACCTATAATTGTATTTACATCTATCATATCTTTTATACTATTCATAGCTGTAATCATAAGTCCTTCTATTGGATGCTCGCTCATTTTTATCAACTCTCTTTCTTTTTATCAAAATATATATTATATAAATAATATGTACTATTTTGAATTCAATTATACAGTTTAAATCCAAATTTACTATATTTTTTCCATTATAGTTAGGTTGTATATTATAATAATATTTAGATTTTTTATATTCTTTTACCGTTTTTGCTAGAATAAAACTTAATATCGTTGATATTATAACAGTAAGCATTGATGTTAATATAACATTAACTGTTCCTAATGCTATTTTTAAATCTATTTTTCCTAATTTTATATTTAGCTTTTTTATTAAGGTTATAGTTTCTTTTGGTGAAAGCATTGTGCTTTCTATTTTCTTTATATCTAATTGTTTCATTTTTTCATTAATATTTAATTTTTTTAGAGTTTCATCAGTTATTTTTATATTTAGTATTTTTAATCTGTTTAATAACCAAATTTGTATATTACTTTCTAAATTAAATTTTATCTTGTGATTAATATTATTTATTACTAATTTTTCTATATCTATTTTTAGTACACTAAGCAATAGAATCGCTATTATTAATGCAATAATTGCAAAAAAGCATATAAAAAAAACTACTATCATTATTTTCACCTTCTTTTATAATAATTTAGATTTTTCTCTAAAATTATTTATAATTGATGTAATCTTGATATTAGTTTTTCCATATTTTTCTTATTTTAAACATTATCCAATTTTTTGTTTCTTTTCTACAAGAATGTCTCCAAACAATTCTTCTTGTGTAGCATTTACTTTATCTCTTCTAGTTAATTCTAGTAATCCTGAAAATGCTGTTACCACTTCATTTTTATTACATTTTGATAATGTATACATTTTATTAAATATAAATTTTGGTCTTTTTAATAATTCTCTAAACATTTCTTTTACTTTACTTGCAACTGTAAATGTATCTGTTATTGCAATTTTCTTTATGTTGTCTGCATTTTGATTTAATCTATTTTTATTTCTTTCTATTATTTCTGAATATATTTGTGGAATAATGTCTTTGCTATATTCCTTTTCTAATTTTTGTTTTGGTAATTGTATTGTTTCTTGATTTTTAAATATTCTTCTTGAATATTCTTCATAATTTTGTTTTAATACCTTTGTTATTTCTTTATATTTTTTATAGTCTATTATTCTTTGTATTAACTGTTCTTCTGTAATTTCTTCTTCATCTTCCTCTTGTTTTGGTAATAAGCCTTTTGATTTTATTAAAAGTAATGTTGATGCCATTATTAAAAATTCGCTTGTTACTTCTAAATTCATTTCTTCCATTTTGTTTATATACTCAATATATTGATCTGCAATCTCACTTATTTTTATTTCATAGATATCTAATTTATTTTTATCTATTAAATGACATAACAAATCTAATGGTCCTTCAAAATTTTCTATTTTTATTGCATATTTACTTGTTTGTAATGTTAATATTTTTTGCATTATAATACTTCCTTTATATTTTCTTCTTTAAATCCTTTTTTTGCAAGATACATTTCTATTTCTTCAGGTGTCATTGATTTTTCTTTTTTACTTACAATATTTTTGATTGAATTAATTTCATAAGAATTTAATTGTTCATAATTAGATGCAATGTAGTCTTCTATGTCTTCTCTTTTTATTCCTTTTTGATACAATTTATATTGTATTTCATATATTGATAAATTCTTTAATGCTTTATATTCATTTACAGTTTTTTGTATATATTCATTATCATTTAAGTATCCTGCTTCTTTAACATATTCTATAATATCACACAACATATCTTCTTGTATAGTGTTTTGAAATTTATTTTTTACTTCGTATTCGCTTCTTTTTTTATACATTATATAATTCATAACTTTTGATTTTGCTAAATCAAATTCTTCTACTGTATACATATTTGTCTCCTTTTTCAAAAATGAGACAAACGCTTTATTTACGTATGTCTCATAGTTTTTTAGTCTATTTCTTCATCTTCTGTTTCTTCTATTTCTGTAACATCTAGACTTTTTTCAAAAGCTTGTGCAAAATTGTCTCTAATTTTCTTTTCTATTTCTTCCATTACTTGTGGATTTTCTTCTAAATATTTTTTAACATTTTCTCTTCCTTGTCCTACTCTTTCGCCATTATAACTAAACCATGATCCACTTTTTTCTATAATGTCTAAATTTACAGCCATATCTAATATATTGCCTTCTTTTGATATTCCTTTTCCATATACTATATCAAATTCTGCTTCCCTAAATGGTGGAGCAACTTTATTTTTTACTACTTTTACTTTTGCTCTATTACCAATTACTTCTCCGTCTTGTTTTATGTTTTCTACTTTTCTTATATCTAGCCTTACTGAAGAATAGAATTTTAATGCTCTTCCTCCTGGTGTAGTTTCTGGATTTCCAAACATTATTCCAACTTTTTCTCTTAATTGATTTATAAATATTAGAACTGTTTTTGATTTATTTATTGCTCCTGCAAGTTTACGCAATGCTTGAGACATAAGTCTTGCTTGTAGTCCTATATGAGAATCTCCCATATCTCCATCTATTTCTGCTTTTGGAACTAATGCTGCAACAGAGTCTACTACTATTACATCTAATGCTCCGCTTCTTACTAAGCTTTCTGTTATTTCTAAAGCTTGTTCACCTGTATCTGGTTGAGATACAATTAAATTATCTATATCTACACCTAAGTGTTTTGCATATACTGGGTCTAATGCATGTTCTGCATCTATAAATGCTGCTTCTCCTCCTGATTTTTGTGCTTCTGCTATTACATGTAAAGCTAAAGTTGTTTTTCCAGATGATTCTGGTCCAAATATTTCTATAATTCTTCCTCTTGGAACTCCACCTATTCCTAATGCTATATCTAATCCTAATGCTCCTGTAGGAATTGCTTCTACGTTCATTGCTTGAAATTCTCCAAGTTTCATTACTGAACCTTTTCCAAATTGTTTTTCTATTTGACTCATTGCAGCTTCAAGTGCTTTTCTTTTTTCTGATATTTCTGTACTCATTATAATATTTCCTCCTCTTAAACATTTGTTTGTTGTTATTAAATCATTACATTTTTATTTTGTCAATATATTTTTTAAATTTTTTTATTGTTCTACCCTATACCACTGTTCTATATTATAAAACATGTTATATGCATTTGCTCCGTATACTACCATATAAATTGTAATGTGATAATACAAATTCTTTATTATTATATAGCATTACATATGGTAATTCTGTTTTATATATTTCGTATATTCTTTCATATTTTTCTTTTAGTAATTTTTCATCTTGTATATTTCTTACTTCTTTTAATATATTTAATACTTCTTCATTTGAATAATTAGCATAATTTCCTTCTCCTAAAAAACTAGTTATATCAGGACTAAAAGATGTTTGCACTCCTGTTAAAATCATGTCATATTTCTTATTATTTAGATAATTTATATATGAACTATCTGATACTTTTACTATATTTACATTTATTCCTACATTTGCCAATTGTTCTTTTATATTTTCTGCTACTTGCACTCTTTGTTCATTATTGTTTTGTACTACTAAATCTAAATTTATTCTTCTTTGATAATAGTCTATAGTTTTTCTCCAATTATTATTTTTATATTCCCACCCATTATTTATAAGAACTGATTGAGCAACATCTTGATTATATTCATTATTAATTGCATCATTTCTATATAATGAATTTCCATATCCAAGAGGAAAGTTAGAAATATTATATTTATCCTTATATATACTTGATACTATATGTTGTTTATTTATTGCATAATTAATGGCTTGTCTAACTTCTACATTTTTTAATACATTATTTTCACAATTTAATGCTATAAAGTCCAACATTCTTCCAGAATAATCTTTTACAGAATAGCCTACTGCTCCTGCATATTCTTCATAATTTATATTAGTTGTGTGAAAAATATCTATATAATGCATTTTAAATGCATTATATGCTTCTAATATTGTAGAATATTTATTTATTATTATAGTTTCTATTTTAGCTTGTTTATTTTCTTTATTCCACCAATTATTATTTTGTTTTAACACTATTTGTTTATCATTGTTTTCTTGTATTAAAAATTCCCCTGTTCCTACTGGTGCATTGTTTTTAGTTGTATTAATAAAATCTTCATTTTCAAAATATTTATATGATATTATTGGAAATGTTAAATTATATTCAAAAAAATCAGTTTCTTCTGATAATTCTATTTTTATAGTATAGTCATCTATTATTTCTACTTGTATTATATTATTTACATTACTTGAATAGATTGTTTCGTTATTTTTTAGAATATCTATTGTATATTGAATATCTTTTGCAACTAATGGTTGTCCATCATTCCATTTTACATTTTCTTTTAGTTTTACAATATATGTAGTTGGTGAAGTTTTTGACCATTCATTTGCTAAGCAGTTTTCTATTTTATAATCTTCTGTAAGAGTTAGTAATGGCTCATATATTAATTTTGATATGTCTTGTATGGTCTTATTTTTTGTTAATATTGGGTTTATTGTATCCATCTCGGTTACACCCATTCTTAAATCTGTTAATACTTTTTCTTCTTTTGCTTCTGTTTGTACTACTTGATTTTTTTGTTCTTCTTTACCATATATTGTATATATTGCAAATATAATTAATCCTATTACAATTATTGTAAATATATATTTAAAAATATTAGTTTTCAAATTGTCCCTCCTTACATTTGTATAATATATTAGTTTTTATATTTTTTCAATAGTAATAGAAATAAAAAAGATAACAAATCTTAGACTTGTTATCTTATCTATTTCTAAATTCTAGATTCTACTACTATTTTTATACCAGTTCTGTCTTCCCCTTCTACTTGAACTTCTGCAAATGCTGGTACACAAACTAAATCTACTCCTGATGGAGCTACAAATCCTCTTGCTATTGCTACTGCCTTTATTGCTTGATTTAATGCTCCTGCTCCTATAGCTTGCATTTCCGCCTTGTCATTTTCCTTTACTAGACCAGCGATTGCCCCTGCTACTGAATTTGGGTTTGATTTTGATGAGATTTTTAAAACTTCCATTATTTTTTCCTCCTAATTTAATTTTTATTTCTTTTTAAAACATATATATTTATAATATAATTATTAATTATTGTCTAGTATTTTTTGGAAAAAATTGGAAATATCGTTCTTTATTTTTCGACTTTTTTCATCTATTTATTCTAGTAATTTTATTTATTCGACATGTTGCATCATCTAGTTCAAAAATACAACCATTTAATATACATTTTCCATCTGCTAATTTATATTTTTCTGGTAATGTTGTTTCAAATCTTTTTATAGATACATTTATATCCATTCCAATAACCGATTTCTCTGGTCCTGTCATTCCTATATCTGTTATATATGCTGTACCTTTTTCTAATATTTTTTCGTCTGCTGTTTGAACATGTGTATGTGTTCCAAACAATATATTTACTTTTCCATCTAAATAATATCCCATTGCTATCTTTTCAGCTGTTGCTTCCGCATGAAAATCTACTATTATTATATCTGCTTTATTTTTTAATTCAGATAAAATATCATTTATCATTATAAAAGGATTTTCTGATAATACATTCATATCTGTTCTTCCTATTAAGTTTATTACAGCAATTTTTTTGTTATTTACTTGTTGTATTGTATAGCCTTTTCCGCAAACTCCCTTTGGATAATTAGCTGGTCTTATAATTTTAGGATGGTCTATAAATGAAAATATTTCTTTTTTTCCCCAAGTATGATTTCCCATTGTAACTACATCTACACCCATTTCTAACATTTGATTAAATTGCTTTTGTAGTAATCCCATTCCATCTGCAGCATTTTCTCCATTCATTATAGTAAAATCTATGTTTTCTTGCTTTTTAATTTCAGGTACTACTTCTTTAGCTTTTTTTAATCCTGCTTCTCCTACAATATCACCAATTGCTAATATTTTCATTAATACTCTCCTTTCGTTTTTTACATATTACTTATTATACAATAAAAATAAAGTATTAACAATATTGTTAATACTTTATTTTTAAATAACATAATAGGAAAGTTCTACTTTCCTATTATTTACTTTGTAAATTTTCGCGTCAACAAATCTTTTCGCTTCTTTGAGACCTTGAATTTAGATAGCAAACTTTAATATGTAGGGAAATGGTCTCGCGAAGCGAGATTTGTTATTTATTTTGCATAAGAAATTACTCTTGATTCTCTTATTACATTTACTTTTATTTGTCCTGGATATTCCATTTCTTCCTCAACTTTTTTTGCTATATCTCTTGCCATTATTGTCATATCTGCATCAGATATTTTATCTGGTTTTACCATAATTCTTACTTCACGTCCTGCTTGTATTGCAAATGATTTTTCGACTCCATCAAATGAGTCAGCAATTTCTTCAAGTTTCTCTAATCTTTTTATGTATGCTTCTAGTGTTTCTCTTCTTGCTCCTGGACGTGATGCACTTATTGCATCTGCTGCTTGAACTAAAACTGCTTCTAGTGTTTGTGGTTCTACATCTCCGTGATGTGCTTCTACTGCATTTATTACAAGAGGATTTTCTTTATATTTTTTTAGAACATCTACACCTATTTCTACGTGTGTTCCTTCCATATCATGGTCAAGTGCTTTTCCTATATCGTGTAATAACCCTGCTCTTCTTGCTCTTTTTGAATCTAATCCAAGCTCATCTGCCATTATTCTAGCTAAATTTGCAACTTCTATAGAGTGATTTAAAACATTTTGACCATAACTTGTTCTATATTTTAATTTTCCTATTAGTTTTATTAAATCTGGATTTAGTCCAATTACTCCTGTTTCTAAAGTTGCTCTTTCTCCTTCTGCTTTTATAGTAGCTTCTACTTCTTCTTTTGCCTTTTCTACCATTTCTTCTATTTTTGCTGGATGTATTCTTCCATCTTCTATTAATTTCTCTAATGCAATTTTGGCAACTTCTCTTCTTAGAGGGTCAAATCCTGATAATATAACAGCTTCTGGTGTGTCATCTATTATTAAATCTATTCCAGTAAGTGTTTCTAATGCTTTAATATTTCTTCCTTCTCTACCAATTATTCTTCCTTTCATGTCATCATTTGGAAGATTTACTATTGATACAGTTGTTTCTGATGTATGGTCTGCTGCACATTTTTGAACAGCATATGTAAGAAGTTCTTTAGCTTTTTTGGTTGATTCTTCTTTTGCCTTTGCTTCTCCTTCTCGAATAATCATAGCAGTTTCTGCTTTTATTTGTTTTTCTGTTTCTGCTAAAAGCATTTTTTTAGCATCTTCTACTGATAATCCTGATATTTTTTGTAATTCTTCTAATTGTTTTTGTGTAATATCATTTAGTTCCTCTTCTTTTTTGTTTAGTTGTTCTGTTTTTTCTAATATTTCCTTTTCTTTACGATCAAATGCTTCCTCTTTTTTATCCAAGTTTTCTTCTTTTTGTATTATTCTTCTTTCTTGATTTTGTACTTCGCCTCTTCTTTCTCTAATCTCTTTTTCTAAGTCTTCTCTTGCTTTTATAATTTCTTCCTTTGCTTTAAATAATTCTTCTTTTTTCTTATTTTCAGCTTCTTTATTAGCAAGTTCTAATATTTGTTTAGCTTCATTTTCTGCTCCTTTTATTTGTGATTCAGCTATTTTTTTTCTTATTAATACTCCTACTGGTATAAAAACAATAGCTGAGATTAGGAAAGTGGCGATTATGATTGCAATGTTCATAATCTTACACCTCTTTCTAATTAAATTTTCAATGTTCTAGTATATATATAATTTTATTTCTTATATATTAATCCTACTCTTTTATTTTATATGTATTATTGTAAAGTGTCAAGTAGTTTATTATAAGTTTACGAAACGAATTCGTAAAAATATGATTATATATCATAGAACAAATCTCGCTTCGCGAGACCTTTTCTCTACATCTTAAAGTTTGCTATCTAAATTCAAGGTCTCAAAGAAGCGTAAAGATTTGTTGACGCGAAAATTTACAAAGTAAATTTTCTGTGCAATGCTATTTTTTTATATAATAGGAAAGTTCTACTTTCCTATTATATAAAAAAATAGCACTCTCTCGTTTGAGAAAGTGCCATAATTCATTTTTTAATAATAAAATTATTTTATTTCTTTTTTTTACCGAATGATATATCTTGGAATAAGAAATCACGAAAATCTTGCCATGTTAACTCTATATGTAAAAAATCATTTAAATCATCTTCAAATTTTTGTTGTGCTGGAGTTAATTCTACTTTTATATCTTGTAAAAAGAATGCTTTTACTTTAGACCACATACCTACTTTTGCTGGTAATTGTGCTTGTGCTTCTGCTTCTACTTGTGTGTTTTCTATATTAAATTCTCCCATTATTTTTTCACTCATTATTTCTCCTCCTTTGTATATTTCAAAATCTTTTACCTTATATATACTATATAATTTTTATTTTAGCAATATTTTTTTGTTTTTTAAATATTAAATATTTGTTACAGACTAATTACATAATTATTACACAGCTATGTTTCCTATTAGCTTTTCACCTTCCGTAGATAATATTTTCACCTTTTGAAAAGTATTTTCTATGTTTTTTACATTAGGCACTTCTACTATTATATAATTTGTTGTATGACCTTGAACATATTCTTTTTCTTCTTCAAATAATACTTCTAATTCTTTACCTATATATTTTTCATTTTGTAGAATTTGATTTTGATTTGACATATTTATTAATATGTTACTTCTTTCTTCTTTTATATTTGGTGGTACCTGATTTTTCATTGTTGCTGCTTTTGTTCCTTTTCTTTGTGAATATTTAAATATATGCATTTTATAAAAGTTTATTTTCTTTAAAAAATTATATGTTTCTTGAAATTCTTCATCTGTTTCTCCTGGAAATCCTACTATTATATCTGTAGTTAATGCTACATTTGGATATGCTTGTTTTAAGAGTTGTGTACTTTCTTCAAACTGTTTAGTTGTATATTTTCTATTCATTCTTTCTAAAGTTTTATCACTTCCACTTTGTAAAGATAGATGAAAATGGTCACATATTTTTTCTAATTTTGTAAGTCTATTAACAAATTCTTTTGTTATTATTGTTGGTTCTAAAGAACTTAATCTTATTCTTTTTATTCCTTTAATTTTATTAATTTGTTCTAATAAATCTATTAATCCTATTTTTTCTTTAAAATCTTTACCATATGATGCTATATGTATTCCTGTAATAACTACTTCTTTAATTCCAGTTTGTGCAATTTTTTCTATTTCACTAACTATATCTTCTATCTTTCTACTTCTAACTCTTCCTCTTGCATATGGTATTATACAATATGTACAAAATCTATCACATCCGTCTTGTATTTTTATTACAGCTCTAGTTTTATCTGTGTAAGTTATATCTCCAAAATTTAAAAATTCCTTTTGTTCCATTACACTTGAAATTATTTCTTCTCTATTTTTTTCCTTGATAAATTGTTCTACATGCTCTACTATATTATTTTTCTCATTATTTCCTAATACTATATCTATTTCTTCTATTTTTGCTAATTCTTCTTTAGCTACTTGAGCATAGCATCCAGTTACTACTAAAATTGAGTTTATATTATTTTGTTTAGTTCTCCTTAATATTTGTCTAGACTTTCTATCTGAAATATTTGTTACTGTACATGTATTTACTACATAAATATCTGCTATTTGATTAAAATCTACTATTTTATATCCATTTTCCATAAATTTTTGTATCATTGCATTTGTTTCGTACTGATTTACTTTGCAACCGCAAAGTGTAAAAAGCTACTTTTAATTGTTCCATTTTTACTCCTTAATTTCTATATTTTAATAGAGGCACTATTATTTTTTGCGCCTCTATATATTTTTTATTATTTTTTTCCATCTAATGCATCTAAGTTATCTAATGCTTTTCCTGTTCCTAATGCTACACATGATACTGTATCTTGTGCTATCATAACATTTATGCCTGTTCTTTCTTGTAATAATTTATCAAGTCCATCAACTAAGCAGCCTCCACCTGTCATATATATTCCTTTATCACTTATATCTGCTGCTAACTCTGGTGGTGTTCTTTCTAAAACTGAATGCACTGCATCTACTATAAGCATTGCTGGTTCTATTAGTGCTTCCATCATTTCACTTGAGTGTATTGTAATAGTTTTTGGTAGTCCTGTTGTTAAATCTCTTCCTCTTATATCCATTTCCATATCTTGAATTTTTGGATATACACAGCCTATATTTACTTTTAAATCTTCTGCTGTTCTTTCTCCTATTATTACATTATGTTTTCTTTTTATATATTTAACTATTGCTTCATCAAATTTATCTCCAGCTACTTTTAAAGATGTGCTTACTACTGAACCACCTAATGAAATAACTGCTATATCAGTTGTTCCTCCACCTATATCTACTATCATATTTCCACAAGGTTTTGATATATCAATTCCAGCTCCTATAGCTGCTGCTATTGGCTCTTCTATTAAATATACTCTTCTTGCCCCTGCTTGAGATGCTGCATCTATTACTGCTTTTTTTTCAACTTCTGTTACTTGTGAAGGTATACAAATCATTATTCTTGGTGCAAATATGAATTTACCACAAACTTTATTTATAAAATGTTTTAGCATTTTTTCAGTAACTGTATAATCTGAGATTACTCCATCTTTTAGTGGTCTAGTTGCAACTATATTTCCTGGTGTTCTTCCTAACATTTTTCTTGCTTCTTGTCCAACTGCTAGAACTTCGCCAGTGTTGTTATCTACTGCTACTACTGATGGTTCTCTAAGTACAATTCCTTTGCCTCTTACATATGCAATTACTGTTGCTGTTCCTAAATCAATTCCTATATCTTGTCCTAAACCAAACATTTTATTCTCCCTTTCATGAGTATTTCTTTTCTTAAATTACAGTTTCGTTACGATTATATTACATTTATGTAAAAATATCAATATGTTTTATAAATCTTTTTGCTTAATGCTGATATTAATGTTCTATTATAGAAAATTTATAAATTTTCTATAATAGAACATTCTTTAAGACTTATTATTCTAATACATCCATAACATTTTCTGTTTGCATTCCTTCTATGTTATAATATGTTGATGGTATTTTTCCTACTATTACATTTTCTGCTATTAATACCTGATTTCCTATTTGTTCATCGATATTACTATATGGTGTTACTATTCCCACTTTACAATCCACTTGCAAAAATATTTTATGAACCGTTTGATTTATACCAACTGACTCAAATTTACTTTCTAATTTTGTATCCACATTTCCTATTACATGTACTGATATTGGTATTTCTGGTCCAACTCCTGAAAAAATTTCAGTCATTGATAGCGAGCCTAACCTCATTTTTATTTGACTGTTTTCTTCTAAGTTTATTCTCTTTTGTATATTTTCTGCCACATCAGAAATAATTAAATTTATTGGTACCATATTTGCTTGTAACATAGTAATATTATTATCTGCATCTTTAGTTATTGTTATTAAATCTTCATATTTATACTTATGTATTATTTTTGTGCTTTCTTCATTTGCTATTATTGTTGCCACACTTCTTGCCTTTTCTACACATAATTTATTAAATACTGGCTCTATTGTTCTTATAATTATTATACTTGTTAGTATTGCAATTAAAGTTATTACAAGCACTTTATAAGCTTTTTTATTCTTAGCTACTATAATTTTAGGAAAACGTATTCTTTTTCTAGAATAAATTTTATCCATATTTATTTCCTTCTATTCACTATTCTATACAGATACACTACTTTTTTCTGTATATTTTGGGATGAATAATTGTTGTCCTACATAAATTTTATTTACATCTTCTATATTATTTACTCTTGCTATATCTTCCTTCGTGCTTTTATATTTTTTAGCTATTTTCCATAATGTATCTCCTTCTTTTACAAAATATATTATCATGCTATAAATTTCCTTTTTCTTTAATTCTTCTGCATGTATATCATTTATTATATTTATATCTATGTAATTTGCCATTGATACATTAAAGTTTAATTCTATTTTACTATCTACTATACTATCATTTCCTATTATAAAGTCTTGTTTTACAATTTCTACTTCTGTTTCAATATTAGCATTTTGAGATATATTATCTGAAACAACATTGAAATTAAATGGAACTACTGCTTGTTTTGTGTCTATTCCAGCTGAGTTATTAGATGAGTATATAAAATCAATTTGCAATTCTCCTTCATACATTATTCTTGAATTTGAAATATTTTGAGATACTATTACTGGTTTTACTTTAACATCATATAATTTGTTTGAATTTAACTCTGGTATAGATATTTTTTCACTTATACTACATTTTTCTGATGCATTGAATCTATTTGCCATTGTTGTAATATTTTTTTGTTCATATGAAATTTCCATACTAGGACTATATAAATCTGTTAATGTTTCTATTTCCTTTTCTTCATATACTCTGCAATATAATTCAAATTCTAGCTCTACATAAATAGAATGTTCTTCTTGAGAATTTGGTTTTATTATTATATTTTTTAATTTATATTTCATGTCACATATATCTGTATCTTTTATATTTTCAATATCTACAAATCCCATTAATGGTATTGTTGCTTCTTTTACTTTTATTGCTCCTTCTTCTGTTAAATATAAAATTTTCGCAACTATATCTGCTTTAGCTAAAACTTTATTATAACTTATCTTTATGTCTTTATTTGTTACATATATATCTGTACTCAAAACTTCTGCTAAATTATCGACATTATCTATTACAACTGTATCTTTAGCACTGCTTTTTACAGTTCCTTCTCCTACTAATGAATTTATTTTTAATGTTGAATTTAATGATTGTACATCTTTTAGATTATCTATTTGCTTTATTACATCAACATCTTCATTTGAATATATTTTTATACCTATTTGTAAAGTAACTTTTATATTTATTTTTCTTCCGTTTAGTACCTGACATTCTATGCTTTTTATTGTAACCTCATCATCTAGACTCATGTTTTGCATACAACCTTCAATATCTATAACTTTTGTAAAATCAATATTAGTATTTAAACTCCTTATAGAATCTTTTTCATCATCTGCTAAGTACATTACATATAACTTAACATCTCCGTCTAATCTTATTTTTCCTTCTAATATATCTTTTTTATAAATACACACATTTCCTGTAGTATTTATAGCATTCAATATATCTGGCTTTACATCAGGTACTATTACATCCCCTTCTACTATAATAGTCTCATTTTTTTGCCCTACTATTTTATTTATACATAAAGTTTCTTTAGTCA
Source organism: uncultured Clostridia bacterium (assembly GCA_947630065.1). Classification (GTDB taxonomy): domain Bacteria; phylum Bacillota; class Clostridia; order TANB77; family CAG-508; genus RGIG8482. The sequence continues at coordinate 4,931 of CANRGE010000020.1, read as the reverse complement.
CATCTATTGGCATTTTATACCCTCCTTTTAATTTTTTATATTTAATGTATATTTTGAGGACAAAAAAAAATTCCTAAATAAGGGAATTTTTTTATTTTATATTAAATTTTTTTATATAAATTTTCTACTAAAATTATTTTTAATTTTGAATATTATAATTCACTTTTCTTTTTTACTTGAACTACTGGTGGTAATAATGGACTATATTGTTCTCCATCAAATACATCTAGTTCAACAGTTCTTGTTAATACATCAGTATAACTATATGTTACATTTCTATTATTTTCATCATATCTAACACTAAATAGATTAGGATATGCTTTTTCTATTGTAGCTTTTTTTTCAAATATTTTGCTTCTTCCTAAAGTACCTTTTACAATTATCTTTTGTCCTACCATATCGGTAATGTTTGTCTTTAAATTTGTGATATCATCTTTGTAAATCATATAATCACCTACTTCGTTATTATGTAGGTGATTATAGCATTGCATTAGAAAAATGTCAAAGAAAGTAGTTTGTTGTAAGTTGTCTTTTTTCCTTTATTTTCTAAGCTTTTCAGATTTTTGTTACATTTGTTTTACTTTAATGTTACAAAAATATTACATTTGTTTTTTCCCTCTTGCTCCTGTACCATTTATTCCTTTTATTCCATCTCGTAATTCATTAACAATATCATTTATAGTTATATATTTATAGTCTTCTGTTGTAGCAATTTTTTCTGCAACTACTAATGGGTCAACAAAGTCAATTAGAATTCTTGCCGGTGATGACGCAAAATTTGCTCCTGCTGCTACTAATGCTTCATAATAACTCTGGCATGCTCCTGCAAAAATAGCAATATCTTTTTTATTATATTCCATCCATTTTTTGGCTTCTATAACTGTATTTACAAAGTATTTTGAATTTCTATAATTTCCTATATCATTATAGCCTATCCCATTTTTTAGCATTCCATCATGTCCTGTTATAACAAGCACATCTGGATTATACCTATTTAATAAATCTACAATCACATATTCTTGTCTATTTTCTGGAACATATCTTACAATTGCATTAAGTTGCATCTTTTTATAATATTTTGCTGACTTTTCACTATATCTTTTATCTCCATCTAGATGTAAAATAACTCCACATTTTTCTTGTTCATTACTTCTTAGTAAAAACTTTCTTTTTACTGGTTTATTGCATTTTTTAACTCTTTCTTCTATTTTACTATCTAAATTTTTAATATTGTTTTCTATATTTTCTTTTTTTACTATTACCAAATCCTCTATTGGTGCATCTGCTTCTATTCTTATTGTTAATCCCTTTAGCATAGCAATATTTTTTCCATTACGCGCTTTAACAAGTTCATCTACTTTAAATAATATATCTCTTCCATAAGAATTTCTTGCTACAATATCTCCTTTTTTTATTTTTATCATAATAACACCTCTAGAATCTTATTAATAGAAACTTCTATTTTATAAAGTTTCCCTCAAGGTATTATATGCATATAGGAAAAAATAGTGAAAAATATCTTATAATGTCAAAATAAGTAGTTTAATAAATAAACTACTTATCTAACATTTATTTTTCATTCTCATCATCATCTTTGTTTTTATAAAACTCTTTTTCTATTTGTTCTATTCCTACAATTTTATTTTCTTCAACTCTTTTTAAATATTTTTCTATTTCGCTTTTTATTTCTTCTTTAGACTTGTCTTGTGTTCTTATAGAATCTATATCTCTCATCATTTTATCTAGTGTAAAATCTACATTATTTTGTTGTTCCTTTTTTTCCTTATTTTCTTTTATTTTTTCTAAAGCTTTTGGTGTTAACATATCTTCTATAAATTTATGTCTTTTATATTTTAACATTTCTAATATTTCTTCATCTGTATGAGTTTTAGATGCTTTATACATTTCTCTTGCTCTTATTCTTTCTTTAGCAATGTTTAATTGAATTTGTTTTCTTTTTTCTATATCTTCTGGTACAACTGGCTCTATTCCATAGCCTGTTCCTTTTATTATTCTTTGTATTACCAATCTTCTATATGCTTTTTCACATGTATCATTAGTAAAAGTATTTACATATTGTATTACACGCTCAAGATGTGTTTTTGGTTCTATTCCTGTTTTTGTAGTATCATATGCTTTTACTCTTTCTACTTTTCGGTTTTCGTCTATTGGTACTACTCTTCTTAAAGCCTTTGTAGGAATTTTATCTGGATTATTATAATAATAATCCAACAATTTTCTATATATTACTTGATTTCTTTCTCTGTTATTTCCTGCAATTAATTCTTTATTACCATCATCTTCTACTATATATATAATATCTTCATATATATGTCTATAGTCTTTTGTTATTTGCATAGATTCAGCATCATCAATTATTTTTCCTTTTTCTATTGCTTCATCTATCATATTATCTACTACATAATTAATTTTTTCTTGAACTGGTAAATTTATATAATTTTTTAACTCTTTATCTCTTGTTTTATCCCAATCAATATATCCATCATATTCTTTACCATCAAAGTTTCTATAATCTATTTTATCTGCTTGTCTAACTATTTGAGCTAATAAATCCTCTGGTACCTTAGATACTCTTGAAATACTATGTGAAAGAATTCCTTTAACAATTCTGTCCGCTTCTACTAATTCTTCATTTATATTATTTTTTTGTACAAGTTCAATAAATTCTAAAGCACTTTGTTCATTATGTTCAAAGCTTAGTGTATTTAATTTATTTCCTATATGTCCTTGTTCTCCTTCATACTCTTCTCCAAAGTACTTTCTTCTTTTTTCAATTATTGCTTCTATTGTTTCTTCGTCTTTTATATCTTTTACAAATTCATTTAATACTTCTTCACCTGAATGTCCAAAAGGTGTATGTCCTAAATCATGAGATAAAGCTATTATTTGAATTATTAATTCATCTCTTTTTTGATTTTTGGCAACTACTTCAAGCTTTGTTGCTCCAGAATATAATTTATTGTATATTCCATCTATTACTCTTAATGAAATATTCGTTACCATAAAAACGTGTTGTTGTCTAGATCTAATTTCTATTTCGTCTTTTTTGTCTATCATTTGAGTTTTACCATCTTGTATTTTAAATTGACTAGATTCAACTATTATATTTTTTAGTCTTTCTAACTCTTCTATCTGAGAATTTAAGTTTTGCATATTTTCTTCTAAATCTAACTCTAATTTGTTCATTATATTTCTCCTATTCTATATATATATTTTCATATTATACTGTTTTTATTCAATTTTGTAAAGAGCTAAAACTACCAATTGGTAATTTTAGCTCGCATTGTGTTCTTTTTCGTTTATATATTTTAATTTTGTAGCCATTCCTCCTCTTATATGTCTTTCTGCTTTATTTTCGTCTAATATTCTTCGTACCTCTAATGCTAATACTGGATTAATCTTTTGTAATCTCTCACTAACATCTTTGTGTACTGTTGATTTAGATATACCAAATTTTTTTGCCGTTCCTCTTACTGTATCTTTTGAATCTATTATATAATGTGCTAAGTTAATAGCACGTTCTTCAATTGAAATACCTCTCATAAAGAAAACCTCCATATGAATACATTTGTTAAATTGTATTCATATGAATTTTATATTATGATTAATTTATCATTTTATAGATTTTTATTTGGGCAATATCTAAAAAGAAAAAAATACTCTCTTTTAAAGAATATTTTTTCAATTTTCCTATAATTAACATTTTTTCACCTACTTATTTATATTCCGCAAGTAGGGGTGCGATTAACATTTTTTCATTCACAAATTTATATCTCGCAAGTGACGTTGCGATTAACATTTTAATTATAGCAGATATTAAATATCTACTACTATTATATTCATCATACAAACTTTTTATTAAAATATCAATGTTTTTTGTAAAACTTTTTCAAAAACTTTTTCAAAAAGTTTTTGAATTACATTTCTAACTTATCTTCTATATTGTGGTGATTTTATTGAATAATTTAATACGACTTTTTTTATTAGGAACTATTTGCCTATTTTCTACTTCTTTACTATCTAATTTATATTTTAATTTCACTTCTATATATTGCTTTTTCTTTAATGAACTAATTATCTTTGAAACTCTGTCGGAGGTTACATTCACAATACTCGCTATATATTTATTACTTGCAAAGCAACTTCCTGTTTCATTACTCAAGTATAAAATCATTGATAATATTAATTTTTCTTTATCTGACAAATGTTCATCTAATAAAATTTCTACTGGTATCCATAAAACTTTTAATTTTTGTTTGTTCATATAATCCTCCTTTCATTTAACTTCGATTTGCCTCACAATCGATTCTGTGGCTTTTTTAATTTGTCTTTATATAATTATAAAGCCTTAAGATTTTATTCTTAAAGCTTTATTAGAAAACGAGATACAGCTAAGTTATTAACATTTTAACTATACCTCGTTATTTGGATTTCCTATTTTAATTTGTAAGAATCCACGCTCTTGCGTTTTCATCAATATGAATACATTGTGATTCCAAAAAAGAATAAATTTCTTCGCACATTTCATCTGGTAAATTACCAAAAAAAATTAGTCTAGACTCTTCATCAAAGTCTGCACATAAATACCAAGTACCCTTTTCATTATTCCGACACTCTACACATGGCTCATCATTTCTATAGTTCATTCTGTACTGCCTCATAGGATAATCCTCCTTTTCAATAGTTATTGAATTGTTTACCTGTTACAAAAGATTAAAAATATCATACCATACAATACAAATAAAACGCAATATTTCAAGCATATTTCTGCTTGCCTAATGTTCTTTCCATAGATAATATATGATATGACTTTGAAAATTTTATACAATGTTTTGTTGTATTACAATTGATGTGAAACAAAGTTATAAAAATTGAATAAGTGATTCAAATCATATATAATTGAGTTGCTA
>CANRGE010000019.1 GCA_947630065.1 uncultured Clostridia bacterium | reverse complement strand
GGATGCCGGATTACAGTAGAAAATTCGGTAATGTCTGCTAAAAAGTTAAGAAGGATTCTTCTTAAACATGGCGGAGTTGAAAAGGAAAATCACTGTTGGTTTGATAACAACCAACAATTTTGGGAAGCAATAGAAGAACTTTCCAAGGCAGGAGCTTCACATAATCCATAAATATCCATAATCAAAGGTAATACTAAAGAACAATGTGTTATAGAAATATAGCACACTGTTCTTCTAAATTTTTCTAACAAAACTTAAAAAAGTCTAATTAGAATTTTATATATTTAAAATCATTATTTTTACAATAAAAAGTAATCAAATTGCTTGAAATAATTGCAATTTAATACAAACATAATAGCATTAAATATCATTATCTATCACTAAATAATAAAATAATAGAATAACTTAAAATCCTGCGGTTGAATAAACCGTGCCGGTTCGATTCCGGCCATCTGCACCAAGAATTTGAAAAACTGCTAGAAATAGCGGTTTTTTTATATTTAAAATTGAGCATACACGCTCTGTACACGCTTTATAAAAAATTAAAAAATATAAGGCTTGATATTTGAATAAAAATAAAACGATTAAGAAAAATTTTTAATTCTTAACCGTTTTTATTTTTTTATTAACATATCAATAGTAACATCAAGTGCAACAGATATTTTATAAAGTGTTTCAAAAGAGAAACCACAATTTGCTTTTTCACTTTCTAATCTTCTCATATATTCATCAGTAACCCCTATTGCAGTTGCAATATCAGAAGATGTTAACCCTTTTTGTTTTCTATATTTTTTTACATTATTTCTAATAATATTATAAATATTTTTACTAAAATAAACTTTTTTCATAAATGAACTCCTTATAAATTATTCTAAACTAATAACAAAAATATTTCTGTAATCTTATTGTTTACATTTTTATTAAAAAGTATTGATTTTTTAATAGTTTTATGATAATATTTTTGTAAATTTAAAAAGGAATAATTTTATGGAAGAAATAAACAAAGATTTTAATGTACCATACTATATATTTGAAGAAATAATAGAATATATAGAACTTACAGCAAAAGGAAAATGTAAAACTATGAAATGGGAAAATATTAAGGCTTTATTAAATCTAGCAGTTATTAATAATAGATTAACTGATAAACAAGCAGATTATTTAAAGAAAACATTTTGTAGAGAAAAGTTATAATTTTTTGGACAAATGTAGATTTTTGTCGAAAAATGTAATATAATTTTTAATAATTAAAGGGGGAATTAAAAAAATGAAAACAAAATTTAATTTGAAAATTTTATTATTAGTAAGCATTTTACTAATAACAATGTGCCTATTTAATACAAATATGGTACAAGCAACAGAAGTAAAAGCAGAAGAAACACAGGGACAATTACAAACAACTGGAACGGGAACAGAACTTTTTAATGCTATAACAAAAGAAAAATTTGATAGCATTGTTCCAAATACTATTGATATAACTAAAACTAAAACAGATTTCGTAAATGCTATTATCGAAAATGAAAAAAATGAGAATAGTGACATTTTTGTGAAAACAGTAGAAGAAATAAATGCAGAAGTACAAACAAAAATAATAACTTTATTTGAAAATTTAGGGTATATGGACACAGAAGAAGTAGAAAAAGAAACAATTAAAGCAGAAATGCAAGACCCACTTTTTGATTTTAAAACAATAACAATTTCATTAACCATAGATGGAACAATAAAATCTTCAAAAAATGTAACAATTAATTATGCAAAAGAAAGTAATTATAGTGCAAATGATGAAACTTATGTAAAAAATGCAGTAAAAAATATTAAATTTGCTCAATATAAAGATGTAGGAACAGAAACAACTGATGCAGTTTTTACAATTTATAATATAGGCGATGAAGAAAATGCTAATAAATGGAATGAAAAGACTTATGATTTTACTAAATTATTAAATGACAATTCAATTACTATTAAAACTTCTATGTATGCTGGTGGTTTCGGTGGTGGAACACCTTGGGGAATACCTATGCTATTACATTTTTATAAAAATGGTGTATTATATGAAACAAAATCAATTTGGAATTTAGGTGCTTATGGAACAACATTAGAAAATGGAACACCAGTAAATATGGCAGAACTAGAAAAAGATGACCAAATTTATAAAGAAATGGCAAAAGAACTAGAAAAAGACGGACTAAAAAATATTATAGGTTGTTATGAGTTAACTGCTTATGGAACTACTGACAAAGATATGAAAGTATTATTTAATGTTGGAACTAATTATAACGGAAAAGAAGTAAAAATATTACATAAAAAGAGTGATAATACTTATGAAACATTTACAGCAAAAGTAGAAAATGGAAAAGTAACAATAACAGTTAATGAGTTTTCTCCATTTATGATAGCATTAAAAGATACTAAAACAGACAATAAAACAGATGATAGAGTGTTAGATAATGAGCCAAAAACTGGGGTTGTAAATTATACAGTTTTTGCAAGTGTAATAGCAATTATTTCACTAGGTGGACTAGCAATAATAAAATTCAAAAAATAATCAATAATTAAATTTATATATGCCCTAGAAATATTATAAAAATTATAATATAATTCTAGGGTATTAATTTATAAAGGGGTTTCACAATAAATGAGAAAAGAAAAAACATCAAAAAAGAATAAAAAAGTAAAGATTACATTAGTTATATTTCTTTCTATTTGCCTTATATGTTCAATTTCATATTTAATTATATATTTTATTGACTTAAATAAAAATAAGGACTTATATAATGATTTACAACAAGAAATAACAGAAGATATAAGAACAGAAGAAGTATCACAATTTAAAAACGAATTAGTAGAAAAAGTAAAGGAATTGCAAAAAGAAAATGAAGATGTAAAAGGTTGGATACAAATTGCAAATACTAATATTAACTATCCCTTACTACAAGCAACTAACAATGATTATTACTTAACACATAATTATAAAAAGGAATATTCAAGTTATGGTTCTATTTTTATCAATAGTAATTGTGATATAAAAAATCAAAATTCAAATGTGATTATATATCGGTCATTATATGAAAAATAGTCAAATGTTTGCAGACTTATGGAAATATAAAGACAAAAAATTTTACGAACAACACCCTATTATAAAAATAGCAACGGAAGAAAACGAGGCAGACTATGAAATAATTTTTGCTTTTAAATCAAAAATATTTTATCAAGATGAAAAAAATGTTTTTAGGTTTTACAGTTACTTTGATTTTAAAAACGAAAAACAATATAACGAATATATTAATAATTGCAAAAAAATACAATTATATGATACTGGAAAAACAGCAACTTATGGCGACCAACTTATAACATTAGTTACTTGTGAATATTCACAAGAAAACGGTCGTATGGTGGTAGTTGCCAAAAAAATGCAATAAACAAATAAAAACAATTAGATCCATTTATAAATGATTCTAATTGTTTTTATTTTGTTCTGTTTAAAATATTTTAGGCGTGAATGCATTATTATATTTTTTAAACTCATCTATAATTGCTAATATTGCTGAACGAGCGTCATATACATTAAGATTATCATTATATGTACTTAAAAATGTATTAGGGGTATTTTCATTTACAAATTCTAAATTTACACCATTTTTGTTATCATTTTCGTATACTGCCATTATAACTTTTTTATTTTTATTATACACTTCGAGCATTAACCCATAATGTTGTATATCTAATATACTATATGTATCACAATTTTTTTTAGCATTTTCGTAAAATTGGCTAAATCTCTCTTGAATATCTGTCCCATTTTCCATTGTTTTTCATTCTCCTTATTTGATTTAATATAATTCAATTATACACTTTTAGTAATGTAATTGCAATATATTGAAAAAAATGCTATAATTTATACATATAAAATTTCAAAGGAGAATTTAAAAATGAAAATTGATTGTATGGAAAAAAGAGAACTAGAACAATTTAAACAGAAATTTGAAGAAAATTTTGAACTTTCAAAAAAAAATAATAAAAACTTTGGCGAAATGTTTAAAACTATATTAGAAGAAAAAGAAATTACAAAGGAAGAATTTATACAAGAAGTTGGGTTGTCAGGAAAAACATTTGACCGTTATTTAAGCAACACTATTGACCCAAGTTTAAAAAGCATAATATCATTTGCAGTTGCTTTCGAATTAGATATGTTAAATTTAATTACCTTACTTCGTGCGGGTGGTTATGGAATAGATTTTACAGATAGAACACAATACGCATACAGTTATCTTATAACAGATTGTAGCGGAATGACTATAACAGAATGTAATCAAGTATTAAAGGCAATCGGTATTGATAAAAAGGACTTATTAAAAGACCCATTTAATGAATAAAATTAAAAAATTTGCTCTCAAAATGGACATATTATGTCCTAGTAAATAAAAGCAATATTAAGCCATTTTTATGTTATTTCAATTTTTGAAATAGCGTAAAAGTGGCTTTTCTTTTCGCCAAAGATAGACATATCATGTCCGTACATACAATCGAAAAGGTGCAATAATATGTATAGGTTAACCAAACAATGTACATTGAAAATTAAATAATAAAAAAAAAGGAGAAATGTATTATGAAGATTAAATCACAATATTTAAAATTAAATAACAGTATATTAGGAGAAAGCGATATATATCTATTGCTACGAGTACAACCATATAAAAAATATGACCCTATTACTCAAAAAACAACAAATGAAATAGAAGGTTATTGCTTTAAAATAGGTATTGATGACCCAGCAAGAGAAATAGACAGCGAGAAATTAGAAGTAAAAATCGCAGGTGTAAACCCTATTCCACAATATAAAAGTGGAGATAGAGTATTTTGTAAGTTTAAAAATTTACAACTTACTATTTCTAAACTTGAATATGGTCAAGCAGAAATTAAGGGAACTGCTGATGGAATTACACTAGTAAATGAAAAGTAACAAACATGATATTCTATTTACAAACAAATTAGATTGAAAAAGCAATAATGGAAATACATATTGGCAAGGCATCGCCCATTAGGGCGATTGCCGTAGCCAAAACATAGTTTAGTATTACCTATGTTTTGTAACAAATTCAAAAACAATTTGTTAGAGTAAAAATACAAGATGTTACATTGTTTGAAACTATTGTAACATTTACTAATTAATTCATAGAAAGGAACATTATATATGTCTAGCGAAGATATAAAACAAGAAAAAGTACAAGATAGTATGCATAGGAAATATATTATTACAATAAATGACCCTTTTGAAAAAGGTTATACACATGATGTTATTAATAATTTATTGCAGACAAAATTTAAAAGTATTCTATATTATTGTTTTGCAGAAGAAAAAGGTTCTAGACATCATATTCATATATATGTAGTATTTAAGAACCCTGTTCGCTTTTCGCAAATAAAGAAAGTATTTGAAAAACGGACATATAGATTGTGCAAAACGGAACAAGTGAGCAAAATCGTCAATATATAAGAAAAGAACGGAAAATGGTTAAAAAGTAGAAAACAAGAAACATCAATACCAGACACCTTTGAAGAATGGCGGAACAATGCCATACGAACATCAGGGAATTAAAGCAGAAATTGCAGATGTATATATGTCAATAAAAGACGGTTTAACAGATACCGAAGTTATGGAAATGTACCCTAACGAAGCCTATAATGTAGACAAATTTGAACGCATTAGACAAAGAATAAAAGCAGACGAAAACGCAAATATAAGGCGTGATGTAACAGTTTGGTATATTTGGCGGACGGTACACGGACTACGGAAAAACTAGGTATGTTATGGACAAATACGGTTATTCAAATGTTTATAGAGTTACAGACTATAAATACCCTTTTGACCGGATATAAAGGAGAAGAAATATTATGCTTGGACGAATTTAATTCAAGTTTAAATATACAATTTATGAACAATTTATTAGATTGTTACCCACTAACTCTACCGGCTAGGTATAGCAATAAGCAAGCGTGTTTTACAAAAATTTATATTATTTCTAACATTCCATTAGACCAACAATATTTACCAATACAATATGAACATTATTCAATATATAGAGCATTTTTACGAAGAATTAAATATGTATTAAAATTTGAAAGTGATGGTTCTATTAAAGAACAAGAATTAAAAGGGGGAATTTATTATGTATAATGTAATGAATAAAAAATCAAGAGAAGAAAAAAATACAACATGGAAACAAGATTTATATATAGCAATAAAACAATTTAATTATAAATGGAAAGTTATTACCATACTAATTGCGAATTTTATGTTTATATACTTACATATCTTATTATTTAAAATAAATATTAACTTAAATAATATTCCTTTTATTAAAGACTTAAACAAAATGACTTTAAAAAATTTACCATTAATTAATGAAATAAATATAATTCATTGTATGATATATATAACTTCAATAGCACTATCAATAGCATTAATTTATGGCTTTTACAGGTTATTAAAAGCATTGTCAAAACCTTATAAAACAAAAATAATTACAGGAATATGTAAAGATTTAGAAATATATTATGGAGAAAGAAATAAAAGTAATTTGCCAATACCTATTACAGAGAAAAAAGATAAAGAAAATTCAAAGATAATAAAAATGGAATTATATTCAAATGGAACTACACAAGACGATTGGGAAAAAGAAGATAGATTAAAAAGATTTAGTCAAAAATTCCATAGAGTAATTGCTGGGGTTGAACCACATGAAACTGATATTGATAAAATGTATTTATATTATAAAAAAGATTTTAGTGATAAAATACTATATTGGAAAAATGAATATTTAGTAAATGACGATTGTACATTAGTATTAGGCGAAAATGGAATAGGAAGAAAAGAATTTATCAATTTGAATGATAACCCACATTTAATTATTGCAGGTAGTTCAGGTTCAGGGAAAAGTGTAGAATTGTCAAGTTTATTAATGCAAAATATTTTAAAGGGAAATAGAGTTATAATAGGCGAATTTTCAAAAGGTGGAGTTGATTTTAATAAGTATTGGAGAAATTTAAAAAATTGTGATATTTATACAAATTTAGACTTATTTGATGGCGTTTTTTGTTATGATTTATCACACGAATTAGAAGTACGAAAACAATTATTAACAATGTATGATTGCAAAAATATTAGTGAATATAATAAAAAAATTGACGCAGGAGAAATAAAAGGAGAAAAATTACAGCGTATTATAATTGCGTTAGATGAAGCAGGTCAAATTTTTATAAAATCAAGTGATAAAGCAATAGAGAAAACACTTGCTCATATAAGGGAAATGATAAATAAGATGTTTTCTACATATAGATTTTGTGGAATTCATGCAATATTAGGAACGCAAGTTCCAAGTGCGTCAATATTTACAGATGAAGTTCGTTATAATGCCGATAGAATTTGCGGAAAAGCAAATAAAACTTTAAGTGAAATGGTAATTGATTCACCAAAAGCGTCAACAATTCCCAAAAAGTCAAAAGGTCATTTTATTACAAATTGGAATACAGAATTTCAGGGTTACCTATTCTTTGAAAAAGAAGTATTTAAAAATTGTGAGAAAAAAAAGGAGAATTGTTAATAATGAATATACCGCAAATAACTGATATTGATACAGCAATACAAATATATTACCGTTACACAGAAATAGGCACAAAAGAAATTGAGAAACTTTTTAATAAACATTCAAAATCAACTATTTGCAGACTAAAAAAATTAGCACAAAAAAACATGATAGAAAACAATATTTATTCTCATGGGCTATATAAAGTTAATACAGAATGTGCCTATAAAGCATGGGGACTTAATATTGAAGATTTAGAAAGACGCAGAAATAAATTACAAAAACTAGGTTTGTAAAACTTTGATAGATGGCTTGTATTTTGTTACTTTTTATGATAACATATAAAAAGTAATTCAAATACGAGCCTTATATATTAAGGGGGTTATAAATTATGCCTATATATAAGGTTGGAAATACAAAAAAAGATGGCTTACAAAAATATCATGTGCGTATAAATTATGTAGCAGATAATGGACAAAAAAAGCAAATTACTCGTTCTGTTTATGGAATAGATGTTGCAAAAGATTTGGAAAGACGATTAGAAAATGAAATTAAGGTGCAACATGAAACACCCATAAAGAAAATGACAATTAAACAATTATATAATGAATATATTTCTGTAAAAAAATATGAAGTTAGAGAAATAACATTATACAGAAGTGATAATATGATTAAGCGTTATATATTGCCTATTCTTGAAAATGTTAGAATAGATAAATTGTCAACACAAGTTTTGCAAGATTGGAAGTTATCTATGGAAGAAAGAAATTTAGCATTAGCAACAAAAAGAAATGTTTATACAGAATTAAGAACAATGCTAAATTATGCAGTTAAAATGGAATATATACCAAAACATCAATTAGCAAAAGTACGGAAATTTTAAAGACGCTTTGGCTACAAAAAAAGAAATAAACTTTTATACGCCAGAAGAATTTAAAAAGTACATTGAAATAGCAAAAAAACAAGCATTAGAAAAGCAATTAAAAGAGAATAATATTTATGAATGGAATTTTTATGTGTTTTTTAATATTGCATATTATACTGGTTTAAGAAAAGGAGAAATACATGCTTTAAGATGGAATGATATCAACGGAAATTATTTAAGCGTAAAGCATAGTATAACACAGAAATTGAAAAATAAGTGTGATGTAGAAACACCACCCAAAAATAAATCTTCTATAAGAACTCTACAAATGCCACTTCCATTAATAAAAATATTAAACGAACATAAAAAAAGACAAATGCAATTATCTAATTTTAGTGAAGATAACAGAATTTTAGGAAATGGAAAATGCTTACGAGATACTACATTACAACAAAAAAACATTCTTTATTCAAAATTAGCAAAAGTAAAAACAATAAGAATACACGATTTTAGACATTCTCATGCTTCTCTACTTGCTAATATGGGTATAAATATTCAGGAAGTAGCAAGAAGATTAGGACATACAAAAGTAGAAATAACTTGGAATACTTATTCACATTTATACCCAAAAGAAGAAGAAAAAGCAGTTAAAATTTTAAATGCGGTATAGCGAAAAAGTGTACACGCTATATACACGCTTGGTACAAAAATCATAAATATATGATTGAAACCAAAAAATACAAGAATGGTCGGAAATGGCATAATAACAATCATTGTAGAAACTTTTTGAAAAGCAAAAAAACCATTAAAAACTATAAAAATTATTCCGGACATTTGCACCATTAGAACACCAAGTGTTTTGAGAAATCAGAACTTGGTGTTCTAATTTTAAAATAATACAAAGTTCTAACATTTAATCAATTAAAAATTTATTACGAAGAACATGGTTTGAAATTATGATAAACATTTCAAGGAGTTTAGGGTATTTAATATTAATATTTATTTCAAAAATAGGATTTAACTTAAATATTATTTCAGTTTTAATTGTTGCATTTACTTTAATGTACATAGTTTTTGCATATACATTAAATAAAATAAACAAAGATTATTTATTAAATTAATATACAGAAATGGAGTGATAGATTATTCTATCACTCCATTTCTGTATATTCTTATATTTTTCTAGAATATCGCATAGATGTTTTTATCTAGCAATGGTAATAGAAATGAATGAATAAGAACAAAAAAGTTTATATTTTATAAAAAATATGTAAATAATTAAGAAAATTTGTTTTGTTTGCTTGTTTTTTATTAGAAAATACTGTATAGTATTAAACATAGAGGATGAGATAGTAGAATGTGTCGTTATTACTTGTATTAAGTGGTAACCACATCATCTGCGGTTCTCATTTTTCATCTTTATTATGCACACTTTATTAGAAAAGTCAAATAGTTTATATGATAAAATAATATTTGACTTTTTTATTTAGGTAACTCTAAATTAAAGAATGTTTATGTTATTATTATGTAGAAAAAGATAAATTGGAGAGAAAAATGAAACAAGAAAAAATGACAAAGTTTAATAAGATATTTCCTTGGTACTCTGGTCTGTCAGAGGATTTGCTATTTTGGGTGGCAATAGATACCTTATTTTTAACAGTTGTAAAAAATTTTAATGCATCACAAATAGTTTCTTTAACTACTGTATCACTAATAACTTGTATAGCATTACAAGTACCACTATTAAATATTATTAAGAAAATTGGAAATACAAATTCAGTAAGATTAGGTTCAATGTTATTGCTAATATCTAGTCTATTATTAACATTTGGGCAAAATTATTTAGTTATAGCTTTAGGTAAGGTTATTTATGAAATCGCATTTACATTTCAAAATATGTCAAATGCAGTATTAAAGAATAATCTTGAATTACAAAATAGGAATAATGAATATATAAAAGTTAAAACAAAATCTAATACTATATATGCGACAGTAACAATGATTATCTCATTTATTGCAAGTTTAATGTTTAATTTAAATAATTATTTACCAATGTTTGGGTGCATTACTTTTTGTTTAATATGCTTTATATTATCATTTTACATAGTAGATTATTCTAAATACAATAAGATTAAGAAAGAAATTAAAAAAGAATCTAAAACAAAAATAAATTATACTAAGCTAATTATAGTACTGATTGTTTCTTATGGTCTCTTCTATCCTATTGTAAATTCTGGGCAATCAAATGGAAAACTATTTATACAACAAGAATTACTTTTAAACTTTGATGTGGAAAAAACAGCTTTAATAATAGGTGCTATTTTATGTATTTCTCGTATTGTAAGAGTTATTTCTAATATGGCATTTAATAAGATACATAGCAAATATAAAGAAAAAGTAGGGGTAATTTTACCAGTATTATTGAGTATATCTGTTGTTTTAATGATACTGGGTTATTTTATTAGAAACTTTATAATACTAAAATTTAGTATTATGAGTTTAGGATATATAATTATATTATTTATTAGAGATCCATTTAAAGTATATATGCAAGATTTAGCATTAAGAAATGTCGAAAAAGAAGAACAGCAATCATTATTAACAACAATGGAACTATCAAGAAAAGTTGTAAGAGCAATAATGAGTTTAATTTTTACAATAATTTTAGTAAATAATCCAATGATTACAGTAATAACAGTATTACTTATATTATCAATTATAGAAATAATAATAAGTATAAAATTATATACATTAATTCTATCTAAAAAGGAAATAAAAAAAGAATAGATGAGAAAAAGAGAGAAGAATTATTACTGATACATATTATCTTTTTGCGAAGACAAAGTTTAAAAAGCCGATTGATATGAATACTGCAATATTTGAAACTATAACAAATCCATATACTTTTAAGAATTTTAAATTGGGCAGAGGAGGCAACAATTCTTATTCAGGAAGGCAAATATGTTCGGTTTAAGGATGATTTCCATTCTGGAAAGAGGCTTTACTGCTTGTTAAGTATGAGTTAGAAGATGCTTATTGGGTGTTTCTTTACAAACCAAAAGAATGAAAAGTGGGTGGCGATTGCCAACCATAATTTTAATATAATAGGAAAGTTCTAGTTTCCTATTATATTAAAAATAACATTGCACAGAAAATTTATTTTATAAATTTTCGCGTCAACAAATCTTTACGCTTCTTTGAGACCTTGAATTTAGATAGCAAACTTTAAGATGTAGAGAAAAGTTCTCGCGAAGCGAGATTTGTTCTCTTTATATTTTAGAGAAATATAATACTTTTAAAATGTATTGTACATTTTTTATGATAGTGCTATAATGGAAAGAACCGTTTGGTTAAGCATAGTAAAGGAGAGGAGTTTTATGTTAGAAATTTCACAAAAAAACACTATTCTTAAGAAAGGAGCGCGGAAGAATCAAGATGTAATAAAAGCAAGAAAGTATCTTGAAAGTATTCATCCAATTCATTCATTCCTGTATGGTGAAAGACCATTTCATTATATGGGAGTATCACAAGAAGAGAACTGCAAAAGATACCTTTTTTACCGTGGACACGATAGGCAAGTTGTTTTTATTGTGCTTTCAGATGAAGAAAAATGTAAAATTGAAAGTAAGTTTCGCGAGAATAAAGGTAAGGCATATTCTTATAGGGATTCTATTATAATAAACAATAGAATTCTGCATAGATTTTGCAGTACTTCCAATTTCAACACATCAGTCATTTTTATGAATGACGATGGGACTATTTTTGAAGGTGATTTGCCAATGGATCTGGAGATGTGTGACTAAACTATGCAATAGGAGGACTAATTAAGTCCTCCTAAAATTATAATAAGTTATTTATTGCATATTTATATAAAAGATGATAAAATAATTCAAAACCTAGTTATATGCTAGGTAATATTTATAATTCCATTTAGGATTATAAATATTGTTGTAACACGAAAACCTTTATTTTATATTTAATGAAAGGAGTAGAATTATGCCGTTTATTGGAAAAGTCCATATGAAAAATGTAGAGGCTAAATACAAGTTATTAAAAGAACTTCAAGAGCTATGCAATTCTCGGGACTTATTAAAAAACAATACACCAGACGAAGTGTTTGTTTATCAAGATATGATAGATAATCAAACACAAGATGGATTCGCAATGATAGGTGTTGCTAGGTATGAAAATACATATGTAATACAGCCAGCAAGCTACCTAAGTGGCAGCCAATGGAGTATTCTGGAGTTTTTTTTAAGGGATATGAAACCACAAGACCACATTGTTGTTTTTTCTCAAGAGTTGTTTAATAATGTAAGGAAGTACAGTAAGGGCGATTCAATTAACCTAAAATTTTATGGTTAAAAAACAAAAGATAATTTAATAAAAAATGCAATTAATATATTGTAAAACATCAAAATAGTCAATAACTCAAGGTTATTGGCTATTTTGGTGCATAGAGAGATTGACAGTAGACATAAAATATGATAATATAGCAAAAAAGTAGCAATTTTGTGCAACTAACCAATTGGTTTGAAAGGAGGAAATATATGTTTCGGAAAAAACTTGTTGTAGAGCAGATTGACCAATATCATTTTAAACTATACAAAAGTTATGGAAAACATATTTTGAAAAAAGTAGGTACAGCTAATGTAAACTTACAAGAAAATGAAATAGCAATATATGCAGAACCTGAATATAGAAAATATGCGGAAAAAATTAGTATGGGGATTTTTTCAATGTTTTGTTCTGCTAAAGAAGTTGGCTTAGACTATGAAAGAAAAGTAATTTTTCTCTAGCACAAATTAATTACTAAGGAATCACTTTCTATGTTTATAACATAAAAAGTGATTCCTTTTTTATATAATAGGAAAGTTCTACTTTCCTATTATATAAAAAAATAACATTGCACAGAAAATTTACTTTGTAAATTTTCGCGTCAACAAATCTTTACGCTTCTTTGAGACCTTGAATTTAGATAGCAAACTTTAAGATCTAGAGAAAAGGTCTCGCGAAGCGAGATTTGTTCTCAAAAATAAAATTTTTACACATTAACTATAAAATATCATAAAAATTTTTAAAAGTATAACCTTCATTTTTTAAATATTTTATAGAATCTTGTAATACTAATGAACTATCATTTACATCTTTTGTATCATGCATAAGAACAACTAAGGTTCCTTTATTTTTAGAAGTCGTTTTTAAATTTTCTAATAATTGATAGTTAGAAAATTTCCTTTCAGAATCTTTATTTAAACAATTCCAGTCAATATATGTATAATCCATTGTATTAAGAAGTTTAATCGTATTTTCTTTTTTACCTTTATATGAAAAAGACATAAAACCATTTGGAAATCTAAATATATGTGAACAATAATTATTAACTCCAATAGAATTAGCAATTTCTATGTCAGTATTCTTAATTTCATTTATAAAACTTTCATTATTTTTATATAATTTATAATTTTTATGCGAATAAGTATGATTAGCAATATAATGCCCTTCTTCATAAGCACGCTTTACTATTTCAGGATATTGTTTTACATTTTTTCCTATAACAAAAAATGAGGCTTTTATATTTTCATCATTTAATATGTCTAAAATTTTAGGAGTAATAGAAGAAGGACCATCATCAAATGTTAAATATGCAGTTTTTTCGTTACCATTAATCAAATTAGGAATTTCATTAATAAAATTATTAGAAAATTCAGCTTGGTAACTTACTAATATATTAGAATGTATAGAATTTTGAAAAAATAAAGCTGAAATAGATACACAAATAAATAATATAAAAAGTAATAGAGTATATTTTTTAAATAAAAATAATTTCATATTAATCACCCGGTATGTAAAAATGAAATTGTAAAGTAATTTATTATTAAAATATGAAAAAAACTAAATAATATGATTAATTTTAAGATAAGAATAAATTATATTGACAAAAATATGTACAAAATATAAAATTACTATGTAAAAGTGAGGTATAAAAATGAAGAAAAATGTATTAGTAATATCAATAATAGTGATAATTATTGTAGCGATTACTGTTGGAATAGTAATCCATAATAAAAATTTAAATAAACAATACGAAATAGAGGAAATATCAGAATATAAATATTATTTATTAAGTACAGAAAATGGAGTAGGAGTTATAGATGAAAAAGGAAATATTCTAGTACAACCAGCATATAAAAATATTAAAATTCCTAATCCACAAAAAGCAGTATTTATATGTGAAGAAGATAATAGTACAAAAATCTTAAATGAAAAAGGTGAGCAAATATTTACTCAATATACTGGTGTTGATGCAATTTTATTAAAAGGAATTGTAAGTGCAACTCCATACGAAAAAAGTGTGTTAAAATATGAACAAGATGGAAAATATGGATTATTAAACTTTGAAGGAAAGCAAGTAACTAAACCAAAATATGATGAGATAGAAGGCCTAACCAATAAAGAGGGCGAATTAGCTGTAAGAAAAGATGGAAAATATGGGGTTATAAATTCAAAAGGTGCAGAATTAATAAAGCCACAATATGATACTGTTTCAGGAGATGGATTTTATACAAACGAAAATAAATATAAAAATTCCGGATATATAGTTAGTAATAGAACACAAGACGGATACAGATATGGATATATAAATAGCAAATTAAAAAAGGTAATGGACTTAAAATATTCAGAAATATATAGAGTTATAGAAAATACCAATTCAGAGAATGCTTACATTATAGCAAGTATAGAAGGAAAATATGGTGTACTAAAAAATGAAGAAATATTATTAGATTATATATATCAAGATATAGAATATGGAAAAGAAAATAATGTATTTATAGTAAAAAAGAATACAAAATATGGAGCATTTAATATAGAGGGAAAAGAAATTGTACAAGTAAATTATGAGCAAGTAGAAGAAGCGGGGATATACATAAAAGCTATTGCAAATGATGAAACGCAATATTATGATTTACAAGGAAATAAATTAGAAAATTATAAATATGACATAGTAAATAAAACAGCAAATGAGAATTATTATATAACCATAGATAAAGAAGGAAAATATGGGGTTATAAATAATGAACAAAAAGAATTAGTTAAGCAAGAATATGGATATATAGAATATTTATTTGATAATTATTTTATAGCATCAAAACAAGATGGAAATTTGGGAATAATAGATGATAAGAATAATACTAAAATAGATTTTAAATATGATGTAATACAAAAAATAGGAGATTCTAAAATAGTTGAAGCTAAAATAATAGCTCAAAATAAATCAGAAATATATTCAGAAAATTTAAAATTAATAGTTTCAATGAAAAATGCTGCAATAAAAGAATATGATGATTATGTAAAAATATTTAATGATGAGCAAACTAAATATTTTGATAAACAAGGAGAAGAAAAAGAAAATACACAAATATTTATAAACAATGAATTATATGCAGTACAAAAAAATAATAAATGGGGATTTGCAAATAAAAATAAAGAGGTTATTGTTGAATATAAGTATGATAAAGTAACAGAATTTAATCAAGCAGGATATGCAGGTATATGTATAGACAACAAATGGGGAGTAATTAATACTAAAGGAGAAGTTATAGTTTCACCTAAATATACAATAGAGGAGCAAGAACCAGAATTTATAGGAGAGTATTATAAAGTATATTATGGATATGGACAAAGTTATTTTACTAATAAAATATAATCAAGAATAGGATGTTAAAATACATCCTATTCTTGATTATATGAACAAAAAATAGTATAATATTGCAAAGATTGTATTATAAAAAGAGATATCAAGTAATCGAAGTTATGTTTTAGAAAGGAATGTAATTAAACATGTATAAAGAATTTGGAATAAATGAAGAAATTATAGAATTATCAAAAAAAGTTGAAGAAGAAATAAAAGAAGAGTTTTCAAAAATACAAGAAATATGTGAATATAATAGTTTGAAAGTATTAAATGCAATGCAAAATAATAAAATATCAGATGTACATTTTGGAAGTACAACAGGGTATGGATATGGAGATATAGGAAGAGATACGATAGAAAAAGTATTTGCAGAAGTTTTAGGCTCAGAAGATGCATTGGTACGTAGTCAATTTATATCTGGAACACATGCACTAACTGTTGCATTATTTGCATTTTTAAGACCAGGAGATACTATGCTTAGTATTTGCGGAAAACCATATGATACATTAGATTCTGTAATAGGGATAGAGGAAAATAATAGCTCATTAAAATCATTTGGAATTAAATATGAACAAATAGATTTAATAGATAATAATTTTGATGTACAAGCAATAGAAAAAAGATTAAAAAAAGGTGGAATAAAATTAATAGAAATACAACGTTCAAGAGGCTATTCACTAAGAAAAAGTATAAATATAGAAAAAGTTGAAGAAATTATAAAACTAATTAAATCAATAGATGAAAATATAATAGTTATGATAGATAATTGCTATTGTGAGTTTGTTGGAAAAATAGAGCCAACACAAGTAGGTGCAGATGTTATAGTAGGTTCGTTAATAAAAAACTTAGGTGGAGGAATTGCACCAAATGGAGCATATATAGCAGGTAAAAAAGAATTAATTGATCTTGCTGCAGAAAGATTAACTAGTCCAGGACAAGGAAAAGAAGTAGGACCATCCTTAGGAATGAACAAAAGCATATTACAAGGATTATTTTTTGCACCAAGTGTTGTAGCAAGTAGTTTAAAAACAGCAGTATTTGCAAGTAAAATATTAAAAGACTTAGGATTTGAACCAGAACCATTATATAATGAAAAAAGAGCTGATATAGTACAAACAATTAAATTTGGAAATAAAGATGCTCTAATTAAATATTGCCAAGGAATACAAAAAGGCTCACCAGTAGACTCACAATCTATTCCAGAACCATGGGACATGCCAGGATATACAGATCAAGTTATTATGGCAGCAGGAGCTTTTACACAAGGTTCATCAATAGAATTATCATGTGATGCTCCAATAAGGGAGCCATATGTTGCATTTATGCAAGGAGGGCTAACATACGAATATGGAAAACTTGGAGTAATGAAAGCTGTACAAAATATTATTGAAAAATAGGAGAAAAAATGGAAAAAACAATATTAATACAAGGAGCTATGAAAGTAGAATTAAACTACATAAAAAGTAAGTTAAACAATATAGAAGAAATAGAAATTGATGGATATAACTTTATAATAGGAAAAATAGATAATAATAAAATTGTACTATCAGAAACTAAAATAGGAACAGTAAATTCAGCACTAGCAACATATATAGGAATAAAAAAAATTATGCCAATATGTATTATAAATCAAGGAGTAGCAGGAGGAACAGCAAGAAATATTCATAAAAACGATTTGATAATAGGAAATGCATGTATTAATACGAATACATATAAAACAGCATATAAAAAAGAAGGAGAAGGTTCTAATCCATTTGAATGGGAAATAACTAAATTTACATCAGATGATGAGATAGAAGAAAATAATAATATAATTAAAACTGATGATGAATTATTAAAGATAGCTGAAAATATTAAAAATACTTATAAAAGTGGAAATGTGCATGTTGGAATTTTAGGAAGCGGAGATATGTGGAATAACGAAATAGATAGAATATTATGGTTTAACGAAAACTTTAATACGATTTCAGCAGACATGGAATCAATTGGAGCATATACAATAGCAAGTAAATATAAAACAAGCATAATAGGAATAAGAGTCATATCAGACAATATTATGCTTAAAGAAGATTATGAAAGAAATGTTGCAAATGGGGCACAAGAATTTGCATATGAGTTAGCTAAAGAAATTCTATATAAATATGGAAAGGAATAATATGAAGGTTATAGTAATAGGAGGAGGACCAGCTGGAATGCTTGCAGCAATATCTGCAAGAAAGAATGGTAATGAAGTTATAATTTTAGAAAAAATGAATATGTGCGGAAAAAAATTACTAATAACAGGAAAAGGAAGATGCAATATAACAAGTAGTATTGACATTAGTGAATTTATAAATTATATACCTGGCAATGGAAAATTTTTATATAGTGCATTTAACAATTTTACTAATAAAGATATAATTTCATTATTAAATAAACACAATGTCAAAACTAAAAATGAAAGAGGAAATAGAGTATTTCCAGAATCAGATAAATCATTAGATGTGTTAAATGCATTAATGCAAGAATTAAAAGAACAGAAAATAGAAATAAAAACTAATACAGAAGTGTTAGAAATTTTGCAAGAAAATAATAGAGTAATTGGAGTAAAAACTAGTCAAGAAACAATATTAGCAGATAAGGTTATTTTAGCAACAGGAGGTAAAAGCTATCCTACTACTGGGTCTACAGGAGATGGATATAAAATGGCTCAAAAATTAGGACATACTATAACCACAATAAGACCATCATTAGTGCCACTTGTAGCAAAAGAACAAGATACTTGCAAAAGAATGCAAGGATTAAGTCTAAGAAATGTTAGTATAAAATTTAAAAACTTAGAAAATGGTAAGGAAATTTATGATGATTTTGGGGAAATGCTATTTACGCATTTTGGAGTATCAGGACCAACAATATTAAGTGGGACAGCGCATTTGCTAAGAGTAAAAAATATAGATGAACTTTTAAAACAAAATAAAATTATATTATCAATAGATTTAAAACCAGCATTATCAGAAGAAAAATTAGATAATAGAATAATTCAAGATTTCAAAAAATTTAATAATAAACAATATAAAAATAGTTTAGAAGAATTATTACCACAGAAAATGATTCCAATAATTATAGAAAAAACAAATATAAATCCAAATAAAAAAGTATGTGAAATAACAAAAGAAGAAAGACAAAAATTAGTTAAAGTATTAAAAAATTTCACATTAACTATAAAAGAATTTAGAAGTATAGAAGAAGCTATTGTAACATCTGGAGGAATTAATATTAAAGAAATAAATTCAAAAACCATGGAATCAAAAATAGTAAGAGGATTATTTTTTGCGGGAGAAATAATTGATGTTGATGCATATACAGGAGGATTTAATCTACAAATAGCATATTCAACAGGCTATACTGCAGGAATGAATTAAGGAGATAAAATGGAAAAATTTAAAA
Source organism: uncultured Clostridia bacterium (assembly GCA_947630065.1). GTDB lineage: Bacteria > Bacillota > Clostridia > TANB77 > CAG-508 > RGIG8482. The sequence continues at coordinate 15,405 of CANRGE010000019.1, read as the reverse complement.
CTATTAATGGAAATTATACAGCTCAAATAGTAGAGAAAAAATCTAAATTTATTGCAAATATTTATAATATAGAGAATAAAGAAGAAGCAGAAATAAAAATAAAAGAAATAAAGAAAAAGTATTTTGATGCGAAACATAATTGTTTTGCTTATATTACTTTTGATGAGAAAAATAGTATTATAGAAAAATGTAGTGATGATGGGGAACCATCTGGTACTGCAGGAGGACCTTTATTAAATATAATTAAAAATATGGAGCTATGTAATGTTTTAATTATAGTTACTAGATATTTTGGAGGAATACTATTGGGGACAGGAGGACTTGTACGAGCTTATTCTGAATCTGCTATGGAAGCATTAAAAATAAGTGAATTTGTAGAAATGGAGCAAGGAGAAGAAATTAAGATAAAATTAGACTATTCAGACATAGATAAATTCAAATATTATGTACGAAAAGAAAAAATAAAAATATTAAAAGAAGAATATTCAGACGGAGTAGAAATTTTTATAGAAATTTCGAAAAAGAAATTAGAAGATTTAAAAAATTTTCTCGACACATTAAAGAACAATACGACAAAAGTAGAAAAGATACAAGAAAAATATATAAAAAATACTTTTTAAAAGTGCAGAAAAATCAAAAGAAATTCAAAAAAGTATAAAAAAACTATTGCAAATATTTGGAAATAATACTATAATCAAAACTGTAAAATTTTTACAATTTTTTAGTATATTAGGAGGGAAAAAAGTGAAAGAAAAAATTACAGTTTTAATAGCAGATGACAATATGGAATTTGCAAAAAAATTATCAAGTTATGTAAGTCAAGAAGAAGATATGGAAGTTATAGGAATGGCAAGAGATGGAAATGAAGCATATGAAATGGTATGCAATATGCAACCAGATATTTTATTATTAGATGTTATAATGCCACATTTGGATGGTATAGGAGTGTTGGAAAAAATAAAGAACACAAATATAAAAAATAAACCAATGTGCATAATGCTATCAGCAGTTGGACAAGATAAAATAACACAAAGGGCAATAGAATTAGGAGCAGAATATTACATAGTAAAACCATTTGATATACAAGAATTAATAAAAAGAGCAAAGGAGTTAAAAAGTTATACACCATCTCAAACTAAAAATGTAAGTATGATGACAAAAGAAATAAAAGCCCCATATATAGAAATAGCTTCACAAAACAAAAAAGATGAAAGCAATTTAGAAGCATTAGTTACAAATATAATTCATGAAGTAGGTGTTCCTGCTCATATAAAAGGTTATCAATATTTAAGAGAAGCAATAATGTTAGTTGTAAATGATATAGATGTTATAAATCAAATAACAAAACAATTATATCCTAGCATAGCACAAAAATTTCATACAACTCCATCAAGAGTAGAACGCGCAATTCGTCATGCAATAGAAGTGGCATGGGGAAGAGGACAATTAGATACAGTAGAAAATATATTTGGCTACACAGTATCAGCAGCAAAAGGAAAGCCAACGAATTCAGAATTTATTGCAATGATTGCAGATAAATTAAGATTAGAATTAAAAAGTGCATAAGTGAAAAGCGACATGAAGTAAAAATTTAATTACTTCATGTCGCTTTTTACTTATTAAATATTTAAATAATTATTTTGCTAAATTTTCTACACAGTCTTTTAATAATTCATCTGCTGAAACATTTAAAATTTTTGTAAAACTAGCAAGTTCATATTCTTTTATAATTCTATTGCCTACCTCTATTTTCTTCAATGAATTAACAGACATATCAATACCTAATAATTGTAATTTGCTACATAGTTGCTCTTGAGTCATATGATTTTGTTTTCTATATTTTTTTATTTTATCGCCAATAGCATTAAGCTTACTGTTATATTTTATGGTACTTTTCATACTACATTTTCTCCAACCTTTTTATATTACAAATTGATTTTATTATAAAGATATGATAGTATAGTGTCGAAGACGACACTTTTATACACAAGGAGATAATAAAAATGGACAAACAAGATGCAATAACAATACTTAAGAATATTAAAGATTCATTAAACAAAGATAATTGGAAAATAGAAACATTAAGAACTATCAATATTTATGAAAAAAATATAAAAATCTTATTAGATAAAAAAATTAGAAAGTTAATAGACAAACAAAAAGAATATATAAATATATATGGAGAAGACAGTAAAAAAACAATAAAAATAAATAAAAAAATAGACAAGGAATTAAGAAAGAGATTTAAGAATTAAGCCTCCTTTTTATCCTCATCTTCTATAATAATTAAAAGCTCATCAAAACTACAATTTAAAGCTTTACAAAAACCTTCTAAATATTTATAAGATATAGAACTATGACCTTTTATAGCTTTATTAAGGTTCCAACGAGTAATATTCATTGATTTACACAACTTTTCTTTGCTCATATTATTTTTCTTAAGCAAATTTTCAATATTTAGTTGTACCATATAATTACCTCCTAATTATAATAATATAACAATAATTTTAATAAGTGAAGACACCTAGACAAGCCTATGCACTTTATGATACAATATAAAAACAAATCTTTATATAATAAAAAAATTATGTTATATAAAAGGAAGGTTAATAATGAAAGAAGAAAAAATGCTTGAAATATTAAATAGAATAAAAAATTGTATAACAATAGGTTCTTTAGACACTGCAAAAGAGTTGGTAGAATTAGAAATAGATAACTTAGAAGAGATAACACAAAAAAGATGTAAAAATACCAAATATTATTTTTATAATTGGTATTGTAAATATTGTTATAATACTAATTGTAAAGAAAAAAGTAAATAAGAATGAATTAAAAACGTAAATATATTAAAATTATTACTTCTCCTATTACAAAGAAAACTCAGCTGATATTACATCAGCTGAGTTTTCTTTGCACTTTGCTTTAATATTTAACACTTACATAAAAACTCTGATATACATTTTTAGTATTGTGTGTAACAATCTCAAAAGAATAAGTGCCAGCGCCAGGCATATAATAATTTACGTAAATTATGCCATTTACGGTCGTAAAAGGTAATGTTTCAGTACGATTCATATTGCCATCAAGTGCATATATTTGATCTATAATACTGCCGTAGACAAATAAGTTAAGATTCCTATCTGCATATTGATAGATAGTATTAAGATCAAAGGGATTGTCAATGCAGTCAGCTTTAGTTGTTCGTGGTTTCAAAGAGAAAAAATTTTGATGAAACAAACAACTAACAAATGGGGTAACAGAAGTTTGAACAGTATAAACTGGCTGAGATGGTGCACTTACCATTTCAACAATCTGTGTTTGCTCGGTAGTATCTGTTAACTCTCCATTTAAAAAAACTAAATCCTCTGTATTGCTTTGTACTTGTTGCGTAACTTTTGCTGACTCTAAGAGAGTATCGCACGTTGAAAATAACTTTTCAGATGCTGAATCGGAAACTAAACTGGTTACCAAGATTTTTGTCTCCCGTGAGCACCCAGATAAAGCAAGAGTGCAAGTTAATAGTACCAAAATAAAGGTCGCTTTTAAATTTTTCATAAGATTTTTCCTTTCTTTTTTTTGGTATATGCAATTTAATAAATTGCATATAAATTAATTGTTACTATAACATAATTATAGCATAAATATGTGAATTATACAAACTTTAAAAAAATGTATTGACAGTTTTATTAATGAAATATATTATAAATAAATATGAAAGGAGAAGATAAATGTTAAAATTAAAAAATATTAAGAAGATATATGAGAGTGGAAATGAGAAGGTAGAAGCATTAAAGGGAATAGATATAGAATTTAGAGAATCAGAATTTGTATCTATATTAGGACAAAGTGGATGTGGAAAAACAACATTACTTAATATAATAGGTGGATTAGATAGATATACAAGTGGAGACTTAATAATTAATGGTAAATCAACAAAAGAATTTAAAGACAGAGATTGGGATTCTTATAGAAATTATTCTGTAGGTTTTGTATTTCAAAGTTATAATTTAATATCACATCAAACTGTTTTATCAAATGTTGAACTTGCACTAACAATTTCAGGAGTATCAAAAAAAGAAAGAAAGCAAAGGGCTATAAAGGCATTAGAAGAAGTTGGATTAAAAGAACAAATAAATAAAAAGCCTAACGAACTTTCTGGCGGACAAATGCAAAGAGTAGCTATAGCAAGAGCTCTTGTAAATAATCCAGATATAATACTTGCAGATGAACCAACGGGAGCATTAGACACAAAAACAAGTGTGCAAGTAATGGAAATACTTAAGAAAATTTCAAAAGATAAACTAATTATAATGGTAACACATAATCCAGACTTAGCAGAAAAATATTCTACAAGAATTATTAAAATATTAGATGGAAAAATAACAGATGATTCAAACCAAATAACACAAGAAAAAGAAAATAAAATACAAGATAATAAATATAAAAGAACTTCTATGAAATTCTTTACAGCATTAAGATTAAGTTTAAACAATTTAATGACTAAAAAGGGAAGAACTATTTTAACATCATTTGCAGGAAGTATAGGAATAATAGGAATAGCATTAATTTTAGCAATATCTACAGGTGTACAAAATTATATAAATAGAGTAGAAGAAGATACATTATCATCATATCCATTAATAATAGAAGAATCTACAGTAGATGTAAATAGTATGATAGAAACATTAATGGGAGAAACAGAAAATGAAGATGTAGAAAAAGAAGAAGGAAAAATATATTCATCTAATATAATAGACGAATTAATAACAACATTATCAAATAAAGTAAAAAATAACAATTTAATTGAATTAAAAAAGCATATAGAAGAAGGCAATAATAAAATAAAAGAAAGTAGTAATGCAATTCAATATAGTTATAATATGAATATAAATTTATATAAAACTGATACAACAAATGGAATTGTAAGAGTAAATCCAAGTACAGTAATGGATGCTATGGGAATGGGAGATATGATAGAAGCACAAAACAATGCAAGTTTTATGGGAATATCTGCTCCAAGTTCTTCAATGAACTCAAATAATGTATGGACAGAAATGCTAGACAATGAAGAATTATTAAAATCACAATATGATTTAATAGCTGGAAATTGGCCAAAGCAATATAATGAAGTAGTATTAATTGTAGGAGATAATTATGAAATAAGTGATTATGCATTATATTCATTAGGACTAAAAGAACAACAAGAAATAAAAGATAAAGTTAAATCAGCAGAAAATGGAGAACAATTAGAAAAATTAGAAACTACATCATATACATATGAAGATTTATTAGATTTAACATATAAATTAATATTAAGTTCAGATTATTACAACAAGGAAAATGGAGCTTGGTTAAATAAAGAAGATAACGAAGAATTTATGAAAGAAAAAATTGCACAAGCAGAAGAAATAAAAATAGTAGGAATAATAAAATTAAATGAACAATCTGTAGCTCAAGGTATGGCAGGAGGAATAGGCTATACAAGAGAATTAAAAGAGTATGTAATAGAAAAATCAAATCAAGCAGATATTGTAAAAGAACAAAAAGATAATCCAGAAATAAATGTATTTACAGGATTAGAGTTTCCAGAAGACAATGAAACTATAGATTATGCTAATTTATCAACAGAACAAAAAATGGCATTAAGTAAGCTTAGTAGTGAAGAATTAGCAGATTTAATGCAAGCATATAGAGAAAATGCAGATGCAAGTTATGAGAAAAACTTAGAAAAATTAGGAGCAATAGATTTAAATAAACCTTCATCAATAAGTATTTATCCAAAGGATTTTGACTCAAAAGAGACTATAATTTCAGAAATTGATAATTACAATGAACTTCAAAGAAATAATGACAAAGAAGATAATGTTATAAATTATACAGATATTGTAGGAACAATGATAAAATCAGTTAGTCAAATTATAAATGCAATAAGCTATGTATTAATAGCATTTGTTGCAATATCATTAATAGTTTCATCAATAATGATTGGAATTATAACATATATTTCAGTATTAGAAAGAACAAAAGAAATAGGAATATTAAGAGCAATAGGAGCTTCTAAAAAAGATATTTCGAGAGTATTTAATGCAGAAACTTTAATTATAGGATTTATATCAGGAATTATAGGAATAGGAGTAACAATGCTTTTAACTATACCAATAAATAATTTAATTTATGCAGTAACAGCAGTAAAAATAACAACAATGGTACCAACAAAAGCAGCTATTATATTAGTTGTTATAAGCATGTTATTAACAATAATTGCAGGTTTAATTCCAGCAAAATTTGCTAGTAAAAAAGATCCAGTAATAGCATTAAGAACAGAATAATGTATAAACATTAGAGAAATTTTTCATGTTTAATAAAAATAGATAATGTTCAATTTTGAGCATTGTCTATTTTTGTGTAATATGGTATAATTTTTTTGAACTATAAATGTCTACAATAATAAAGGAGAAATAGATGAGAATAAGAAAAAGAGCATGGGCAAGACCAGAGTTAGAAAATTGCAATTTTTATATAGACCATCCGGAAGAAAATAAAGGAAAATGGAGCGAATGTTTCAAAAAGCAACAGCCAATGCATATGGAATTAGGTTGCGGAAAAGGAGCATTTATATCACAATTAGCATTACAAAATCCAAATATAAATTACATAGCAGTAGACTTAATAGATGCAATGTTAGGATTAGCAAAAAGAAATATAGAAGAAAAGTATAAAGAAGCAAATAGAGAAATAGACAATGTATTACTTGCTCGATGTGATATAGAAAGAATACTACTAATGATGGATGAGGTAGACCAAATAGATAGAATATATATAAATTTTTGTAATCCATGGCCAAGAGGAAAGCATCAAAAAAGAAGATTAACACATACAAGACAATTAGAAAAATATAAAGTATTTTTAAAAGATAATGGAGAAATTTATTTTAAAACAGATGATGATGGACTATTTTTAGCAAGTTTAAAATACTTTGAAGAGGCTGGATATCAAGTAGTGTGGAAAACTTATGATTTACATAGTGAAAATATATTAGATAATATTGAAACAGAACATGAAAAAATGTTTTCACAGGAAGGAATAAAAATAAAGGCATTAAAAGCAATACTTCACAAATAAAACTCAACAAAGGAAGAGTGATATATATGTTAGTTATAAAAGATAAAAGAAAATTTAGAAGAGGAATTACTATAATAACAACAGTAATATTACTATTAATTATATTAATATTTAGATTAATATATAAAGTTCAAAATAAAAAAGATGAAAATATTAATATAGAAAATGAAGAGCAAAATACTGTACAAGCAATTTCAAATCAAGAAATTACAAATAACAATGAAATATATAATGAGGATTTAATAAATAGTTGGGAACTAAAATTAGTTAATGCATCTAATTCTGTATCAAAAGATTATGTTCCAGAATTAGAAGAATATGATGATGGCATGAAATTCGATAAAAGAGCGATGCCATATTTAAAAGATTTAATGGATGATATACAAACAAAAGGAAAAATAACTAAAATATGGATAGCATCATCTTACAGAAGTTATGAAAAACAAGAACAATTATTTAATGATAAAGTAAAACAATATAAAGAAAAAGGAAAATCACAAGAAGAAGCGGAAAGATTAGCTCAAACAATAGTACAAAGGCCAGAAATGAGTGAGCACAATTTAGCTTTAGCTGTGGACTTAAATACTGTAACAAATGAATTTGAAGATACAGCGGCATTTGAATGGTTAAGCAAAAATGCACAAAACTATGGATTTATATTAAGATATCCAAAAGATAAACAGGAAATAACAGGAATAACTTATGAATCTTGGCATTGGAGATATGTAGGAATAAAAAATGCTAAAATAATGAAAGAAAAAGATATGTGCTTAGAAGAATATATAGAGTATTTAAAAAATACTAAAGAAGTATAGAAAGGTAAATAAAAAAGGAGAAGATATGTACATAATAGTAGGATTAGGAAATCCAGAGCAAGATTATGCAAGAACAAGGCATAATATGGGATTTGATGTTATAAATAAAATTGCACAAGAAAATAAAATAGAATTAAACAAGAATAAATTTGATGCAATATATGGAACTGGAATTATAAATAATGAAAAAGTAATACTAGTAAAGCCACAAACATATATGAATTTAAGTGGAACTTCAGTAAGACAATTCATTAATTTTTATAAAAATCCACTAGAAAATTTAATAATAATTTATGATGATATGGATGTAGAAAAAGGAAATATTAAAATAAGAAAAAAAGGTGGACCAGGAAGTCATAATGGAATGAAATCAGTAGAACAAGAAATTGCAAGTGATACATTTCCAAGAATTCGAGTTGGAATAGGAACACCACAAAATAAAGAAGACAAAATTAACTATGTAATTGGTCATCTTCCAGAAAATGAATATAAAATATTGCAAGAGGGAATAGAAAAATCAGCTGATGCAGTTATAGATATTATAAAAAATGGACTAGACCATGCAATGAATCAATATAATTAGAAAGGGACAACATGAAAGAAATAATAATAAATAAAGATGATAGAAAAAACAAGATTATAATGCTAGTAGAAAATGGTAAATTGATAGAAAAATACCAAGAAAATGATGAAATTAAAAGATTAGAAGGAAACATTTATATTGGCAAAATTAAAAATGTATTAGAAGGTATGCAAGCAGCTTTTATAGATATTGGAGAAAATAAAAACGCATTCATACATTTAAAAGATATATTACCAAAAGTAGATGTAACAGTAGAAAATCAAAATGATGATGAACAAATAAATATAAAAGATGTAGTAAAAGTTGGGCAAACAATGTTAGTACAAGTAAAAAGAGATTCTACAAGTAAAAAGGGTGCACGTGTTTCAACACATATGAATTTACCAGGAAGATATTGTGTACTAATGCCAAATGCTAATTTTGTAACAGTCTCACAAAAAATAGAAGATAAAAATGAAAAAGAAAGACTATTAAATATAGTAAAAAATAAAATGTTAAATGACTTTGGTGTTATAATTAGAACATCAGCAATAAATAAAAATGAAGAAGAAATTTTAGAAGACATAGATAGACTTATAAAATTATGGGAAGAAATAAGTAAAAATGAAAGTGTAGAAGCACCTAAATTAATATACAAAACAAATGGTATAATTCAAAGAATTTTAATTGACTTAGTAGATAGACAAATAGATAGAATATTAGTAAATGACGACGAAGAGTATAATCAAATACAAGAAATTTTAGAACAATTAGACGTAAAAATAAATATAGAATTAAAACAAGATTCGCTATTAGATATATATGAACTAAAAAAGCAAATAGAAAAATCAGAAGAAAGAAAAATATGGCTTAGATGTGGAGGATTTATAACAATAGATAAAACAGAAGCATTAACAGCAATAGATGTAAATTCTGGTAAATATGTGGGTAGTAAAAACTTAGAACAGACAGTATTTACTGTAAACAAAGAAGCAAGTATAGAAATAGCAAGACAATTAAGATTAAGAGACATAGGCGGAATAGTAATTATAGATTATATAGACATGAAAGAAAAGGAAAATCAAAATAAAGTTATAGATATTTTGAAAGAAAATTTAAAATTAGATAGATCAAAAACACAAATTGTTGGATTTACAGAATTAAATTTACTAGAAATGACCAGAAAACATATGTGTAGTAATGATTAGAAAGGAGGTAAACATGGATTTTACACTAATAATACCATATCTTATAGGAATAGGAATATTATTTATAGTATTAAAAGTATTAACTTTTCCAGCAAAATTAGTTACAAAATTATTAATAAATGGAGTAGTTGGAGGAGTAATAGTATTTTTAGTAAATCTAATTGGGGCAAATTTTGGATTTGCAATTGATTTAAATTGGATTACAGCTATAATAGTTGGAATATTAGGAATACCAGGCGTTATAGTTGCCGTTATAATACAATTCTTATTATAAAAAAATGTTCTTTAAAATCACAAAAAATGCTTTTTAATAGCTTTACTTATAATGTAATTATACGAATTTTAAGTATATTTTAAGAGGAAATCCCTTAATAATTCTTAAAATTCGTTTTTGCTTTTATGGTAAGCAAAATAAAAAATAAATTAATATTAGAAAGATATTATGAAATATATGTATAATTAGAAGTTATTAAAAATAGCAAATGTTCATTATAATAACAAAACAGCAAAAATAATGTTATTACAATGAACATTTAAAAATTTGATAACAGTAAAAAATAATGTTAAAATTCAGATGTATCTAAAAGAGATACAAATAATTACATTATAAAATTTTTATCTCTTCATTCCTTAAGATAATAAAATCTTAAATTTGTTTCATTAATTTATTTTAAATCCTATATGCGCAAAAATACTTTTACCCCCATAAAAGTAAATCATCCCAAATGTAATTATAAGTACTCTTTAGATAGAAAGGAAAAAAGGAAAGAACGACTAAAATAGTCGTTCTTTTAATATAATAGGAAAGTTCTACTTTCCTATTATATTAAAAAATAACATTGCATAATATATTTAAGAAATATAAACTTTTCTATAAATATACTTTATCTATAATTGACAAAAGACATATTAATATCTATAATTTAAGATATAAAATTAATGAGGGATAAAAAAATGCTATTAAAAATAAAGGATTTAGAGATACCAATATGTATAAAAAATTATAAAACATCTAAAAGTGTAAAAATTTATTTTAAAGATGATGTTCTAACAATAACAAAATCGCCATATATGCCAAAATCATATGTCGATTTTATACTTATGAATAATGAAGATAAAATATACGAAAATTATAAAAAAATATTGGAGCAAAAAAAGCAAAAAGCAAACAGATGGGAAACAGGACAAAATATTATTTATAAAGGGCAAGAATATACAATAAAAAAAATATATAAGGAACAAGATTATGTAAGAGTGAGATTAGAAGAACAAGAAAAAATATTTAAAATAATATTACCATTGCAAATACAAAAAGATGAAGAGATTATATACATAAAAAAAGCAATTAAAAAATTATTTAAAGAAAATACAGAGGCTATTTTACTTGTTAAAGTTCCATATTGGAGCAAAAAAATGAATATTGAATATAGTAGTGTAAAGGTAAGAGATGCAAAAACAAGATACGGTAGTTGTGTACCTAAGACAAAAGATCTACATTTTTCTAGTAGATTAATAATGTTAAAAGAAGAAGCAATTGATGCAATTATTGTTCATGAATTGTCACATATAGTTTATCCAAACCATAGTAAAGAATTTTATAAATTAATAGAAAAGTACATACCAAACTATAAACAAATAGATAAATATTTAAAGGAAAATTCAAAAAATATTGAACTATAAAATAAGAAAAGTTTTGATTATCAAAACTTTTCTTATTTTATTATATAATAGGAAAGTTCTACTTTCCTATTATATAATAAATAACATTGCACAGAAAATTTACTTTGTAAATTTTCGCGTCAACAAATCTTTACGCTTCTTTGAGACCTTGAATTTAGATAGCAAACTTTAAGATGTAGAGAAAAGGTCTCGCGAAGCAAGATTTGTTATTTATTTGTATCTTCTTTTAAAATTTTCTTTATTTCTTCATTTCTTTTTATTTTTTGTGTAGTTGTTTTAATCATAGGTTCATCAGTAATTATTAAATTACGTATGTGTTTATATGCTGGCATTAATTTATTAATTTCTTTTATTTCATTCCAAATAATATTATAATAATCTTCTTTAGTATTATTAGGATAAGTTTCTTTCATATAGTCAGGATTATAAACAATTTTTGCACTTATTATTAAATCGTTATCATCAGTTGGCTTACCATAAACCATATTTTCTGAAACAAAAGGTAATCTAGAAATTAGTATTTCTAATTCTTCAGGATAAATATTTTTTCCATTTTTTAATACTATCACATTTTTCTTTCTACCAGTAATAAACAAATAACCTTCATCATCATAATAACCCAAATCTCCAGTATGAAACCAACCATCAACCAAAACTTCTTTAGTAGCTTCTTCATTATCATAATAACCTAGCATAACATTAGGACCACGTGCAATAATTTCTCCAACACCATGTTCATCTGGGTTAAAAATTTTAATTTCTACATCTGGCAAAGCAAAGGCAACAGAACCAGGCTTTTTATAAATATCATTCTCTGCAGATAAAATCGGAGAGGTTTCTGTTAAACCATATCCATTTAATAAGTTTAAACCAAGATTTGTTAATCCTTGTATAGTGTTTTTATCCATTGGTGCTGCACCATAAATTACAATTCTAAGTTTACCACCTAATTTGTTAAGTATTGGTTTAAATATAACTCTACGCAAATCAATTTTATATTTTAATAAAAAATTACAAAATCTAGACATAACATTAAAAAGTTTATCCAATTTTTTCTGTTCAAGCTCTTTAGTAATTTTTTTATACATGGTTTCTAAAACTAAAGGAACGCAAACAAAACCAGTTACTTTATATTCTTTTAAATTTTGAACAATATATCTTAAGCCATCACAAAAAGCGATAGTAATTCCAGCATACAAACCATATAAAAAAGTGGTAGAGCACTCATATGTATGATGCAATGGTAAAAACGAAAGGAAAGTATCTTTAGAAGTTACTTTTGCAATACAAGCAGTTGAATATATATTAGAACAAATGTTATATTGCGATAACATAACTATTTTTGCAATAGATGTGGTACCAGAAGTAAACAACATAATAGACATCTCTTTATTATTTAATTCAACATTAGCATAACTAGAATTACCATTAAAAAGTAGTTTATTTCCATCTTGTATTAGTTTAGAAATAGACACTACTTTATCAATATCATCCATGCAAATAAGCAATTTTAAATTACTAACATTTCGAGATTGCAAGTCAGTTAAAAAATCAAGATATTTTTTATCAAATATAATAGCATCTACTTTGCTTCTAACAATAGAATCCTCAATTTCATTATTAGGTAAAGATTTATCTAAAGGAACTGCAATCATGCCAGAAGTAGTAACAGCTAAATAACTAACACACCACTCATATCTATTAGGACCAATAATAGCAATTCTTTTTCCTTTTAAATTTAAATTAAGCAAAGATGTACCTAAAGCTTCAATATCACTTTTTAATTCTTTATATGTATGAGTTACATATGAAGTATCTTTTGGATGTAATTTATAAGTAAAAGCGATTTTAGAAGGGTATAATTTAGCAGAACGCTCAATTAGCTCTCTAAAATTATTTACTTTTTCAACTTCATATAATTTACTCTTTGATAATGGCTCCATAAAGGACCTCCTAAAATTTATTTATTACTATTTTATACTTTTTTGCGAAAAAAAACAATATATAGTAAAAAGAAAAAATATAGATAAAAGTGACATTTTTTGACAATTAAAGTTTAGAAGATAACTAGAGTAAGAAAATTGATTTTTTATGTAAATTATGGTATAATATCAAATTAGTTAATCCCAATGAGGATTTGTAGTCACTTATAAAAATACTTTATAAAATTGAAAGGAGATAACTACCATGTTAAGTAGTGTAAAGCAAAAAGCAAGAAACTTACTTGAAGCTCGGGAATATGATGAATTAGGCAAATACAAAATAAATGCTGATTTCGTAAAATATTATGCAAGAGATGAATGCTATCGGGAACTAATGGTGTCATATTATCCAATGCTACCGCTTTTGGAACATACAGTTCCATTTAAAGAAGCAGATTACATTTTGTATATGCATATGTATGCAAGATGTGAAGATTATTCAGAATTTGTTGTTAAACAATTGCAAGATATTGCTAAGAACAGAAAAAAAGGAGCAGAAATTATTGTATTGGGTAAAGCAGCTAATGCAAAGAAACTTTTGAATGATTCTATTTCCAATATTACTTTTTGGGGAGATCATTTTACAGAAAAACTTGGAAAAAAGTTTGATATGGACATTAGAGAACAATACTTTGTTTATGATGACATAAACAAACATCTTGCGATTTGGCCAGTAGATGGTTGTCTAAACAAATGTAAATTCTGTAGAAGATCATACATGGAAATTAAGTTTGAAAGCATTAGTTTGGAAGAAATTCAAAAGAATCTTGACTTAATAAGATTAAATACACCAGAATTGTTACAAAAAATAAGTCTTCGAGCTGAAAATATTACCGAATACGGCATTGATATTTATGGAAAGCCTATGCTTCATGAACTTATTTACTTGATAGATAGTTATGATGAAGTAAAAAAAATTGAGTTTCCTATAGGTATGTGCATTGGTGAAATTACCCCACAAATTCTAGAAGCTCTTTGTTATTCAAAGAAAATTACAAAGTTAGCTATGAATCTCGAAACAGGTTCAGATAGGCTTTTAGAGTTCATAGGGAAAAAACACAGATGCGAACAAGCAAGAGAAATTTTTGCTAAGATTCATGCAGCTAATAAAGGTATAAAAATATATACAACTATTATGCTGGGTTTACCTACAGAAGATATGGGTGATATTTTGGAAACTGCAAAACTGATTATTGATACAAGACCAAATCACGTCCACTGCAATTATTTTATTTGTTCACCCAATTCACCTTTAGCAAAGTATCCACAGATTAGTGAAAGCTGTAGAGAATATCACTTAAAAAAATTAATCCATTTTTTAGCTAAACTTCCAGTTGAAAAACCTTATAAATTTAAAATGGATAGTTACATGGTTGATAGAAGACCTATTTCTAAAAAAAGAATTAAAGAAATAGAAGAATTAAATAACGATAATAAAAAACTTATAAAGAATGGTCTTCTTCCTAGACATTTTTCTATGCGTATTAAGTGCAAAAGGGGATAAATATTCCATTAAAGTTATAAGTCACAAGATAAAAAATTAATCTTGTGACTTATAATTTTTTATATAATAGGAAAATTCTACTTTCCTATTATATAAAAAAACTCCATATATATTGGTTATGAATATATATGGAGTAAAATTATTATAGTATTACCTGTTTACGTTTACGCCTACGTCTTCTTAATTCCAATCCATATCCTTTTTTCAATGAATATTCGTTAAGAGAACCCATCATATTTTGAACATCTGGACGTTTTAATTTCAAATTCATTGCTGGAAAAGTATCTATAATTCTTTTTAATTTTAAATTTTCCATAATATTTTATCCTTCCGCTAATAAGCATGAATTTTATGCATAACCCATAAAATTCAATAAATATACATTAGTTACATTTCATATTATATATTAATTTATGAGAAAAGTAAATAAAAAACATTGTATAAAATTTTCAAAGTTGTTGTAGTGTCAATGATGTGAAACAAAAATATATAAAAATCATATAATTAAATTGCATAACCTATCATTCCCAAT
>CANRGE010000018.1 GCA_947630065.1 uncultured Clostridia bacterium | reverse complement strand
CTTTAGTCTATTTGGTGTTTCTCTTTAATTTTTTACTTTATTTCTTAATCTTGATTACTTTCCTATTATAGAACAAATCTCGCTTCGCGAGACCTTTTCTCTACATCTTAAAGTTTGCTATCTAAATTCAAGGTCTCAAAGAAGCGTAAAGATTTGTTGACGCGAAAATTTACAAAGTAAATTTTCTGTGCAATGTTATTATTTATATAATAGGAAAGTTCTACTTTCCTATTATATAAAGTTCTTTTTTAAGTACTCTGCTTTATTAGCAACATCCTCTGCAGTTTCCACAACCGCAGTTTGTAAATAGTAATAAGAATATAATTATGAAAAATAGTATTTCGCTATCTCCATTAAAAATACCTCTTATTCCACAGTTATTACAACTGTTGCAACCACAGCCATAATTTCTATTTTCTTCCATTTGTTTACCTCCTTAAATCTTTTTATATAATATAGTATGAATTTCCTTAATTTTGTGTTACAATATATATGTAATTTTTTAATAAGAGAGGTAACACTTTGAATAATATAGAATTATTGTCGCCTGTTGGTGATTTTGAATGCTTGAAAGCTGCTGTTCAAAATGGTGCAAATGCAGTATATCTTGGAGCGACTAATTTTAGTGCCCGTTCTAGTGCTAAGAATTTTGATTTACAAGAATTAAAAAATGCTATAGATTATGCACATTTGAGAAATGTTAAAGTTCATTTAGCACTTAATACTCTAATAAAAGATGATGAATTTAACACTGCTTTAGAACTTGCATCTAATGCATATGAATTAGGTATTGATGCAATAATTGTTCAAGATTTTGGGCTTGCTAATTTCTTAATAAATAAATTACCTAATCTTCCTATTCATGCTAGTACCCAAATGAGTATTCACAATCTAGAGGGTGCAAAGTATGCTGAGAAATTAGGCTTTTCTAGAATAGTTTTATCTAGAGAATTGTCTTTATCTGAAATAGAATTTATAAAGAATAATACAAATATAGAACTAGAGGTATTTATACATGGTGCTCTTTGTATATCATATTCTGGTCAATGCTTACTTTCTAGTATGATTGGTGGGCGTTCTGGAAATCGTGGAAAATGTGCACAAGCCTGTAGATTGCCTTATAAATTAGTAGAAGAAAGCGAAAATTCTACATCATGCATTAACTCTGGATATATTTTAAGTCCAAAAGATTTATGTGGTTTAGAATTTATTCCAAAATTAATAGATTTAGGAATTGCTTCTTTAAAAATAGAAGGTAGAATGAAGACTCCTCAATATGTTGCTACTGTTACGCGAATTTACAGAAAATATATAGATTTAGCTCTTAGTGGTAAAAATTATGTTATAAGCCAAAAAGATAAAAAAGATTTATTACAAGTTTTCAATAGAGGTGGTTTTTCAACTGGTCACTTATTAGATACTCCAAATAGACATTTAATTTTTAAAGATAAGCCTAATAATATGGGAATTTATATTGGAAATGTATCTCACTTTAATTCTAATAAAGGTTATATTAACTTAAATTTAAATGATACTATAGCTATTGGTGATACTATAAGTTTTGAAAATGAACCTTCTAAATATAAAATATCTGAATTGCTTATAAATAATAAAAACGCAGAACATGCTTCGAGTGGGCAAACAGTAAAAATTGGTAGAATGAAAGGAAATATAAAAATTGGAGATAAAATATATAAATTAGAAAGTAAAACTCTTTCTAATATTGCAAAAGATTCTTATTCTACCGAAAATATAAAGAATAAATTAATTTGTAATTTAACATTTAACGAAAATGCTCCTATAATTGCCGAAGTCTATGGTCCTAATAACTTACATATAGCAATAAAATCTGATGAACTTGTAACTTCTGCAAAAACAGCTCCTATAACAGCTGAAAGAATAATTACACAATTTAATAAAACATCTACTTTTCCTTTTGAGTTTGAGAAAATAAACATCAATTTAAAAGATAATTTATATGTTAATATCTCTGTTCTAAATGATTTAAGAAGAAAAATTTTAGAACGAGCAACTCAAGAATTATCTAAAATTTATGAAAGAAAGCCTAAAAAATTAGAATTAACCCACTCTACTACTGAAAAGTCAGAAAAGCACAAAGAAAAGAAAATATCAATTTTGTTAAATATTTTAGATGAAAATACTAATTATTCTTTACTAGAAAATGTTGATAATGTATATATTCCACTAAAATATTTTGCATATAATCAATTTTCTAATATAATAAAAAGCATTTCTATAAATTATAATACATATATATACATGCCTACAATTATTAAGGCAAACTATAGAAATTTATTTACCAACAATATTGATAAAGCTCTTGAAAAATATAATATAAAGGGTTTTGTTATTTCAAATATGGGTACTATAAATTTTCTAGATAAATATAAAGATAAATATGAATTTATAGGAAATTATACTTTAAATATATTTAATACTCAAAGTATGAAGAATTTTAATAAACTTGGAATTAAACAATTATGTCTTTCACCTGAATTAAATAAAGAAACTATTGATAATATAATTTCTTTATCTAATTTAAAAACTGAACTAATAGTTTATGGAAGAACTCCAGTTATGAATTTAGGCTACTGTTTACTTGGTAATTCAAATAAATGTTACCCTGAATGTAGTGCGAAATGTATGACAAATTCTAAGTTTTATTTAAAAGATAGATTGAATTTAGAATTTAGAGTTATTCCTGATAATGTTCAAACAATTAATACTATTTATAATAGTAAAATAACTTCTATTTCTAGCAATGATGTAAATGTTGATTCTGTTAGAATTGATGTTTTAGATGAAAATATTTTAACTATTAATGATATTATTAAAACTGTAAAAGAAGGAAATAGATCAGAAGGAAAAGATTATACAAATGGTAATTTTGCACGAGAAGTGTAATAATATAAATAGAAAGGAAAGTATTTAACTTTCCTTTCTATTTATTATGAATTAAAATATCTTTTTAATAATCCGTCAAATCCTCTTCCATGTCTTGCTTCATCTTTTGCCATTTCATGAACTGTATCATGTATTGCATCATATCCTAATTCTTTTGCTTTTTTTGCAATTTCCATTTTTCCCATACATGCTCCACATTCTGCTTCTGCACGTAACATTAAATTTTTCTTTGTATCTGCATGTACAAGTTCTCCTAATAATTCTGCAAATTTTGCAGCATGTTCTGCCTCTTCAAATGCATATCTTTTAAAAGCTTCTGCAATTTCTGGATACCCTTCTCTATCTGCTTGACGACTCATTGCTAAATACATACCTACTTCTGTACATTCTCCTGTAAAGTTATCTTTTAATCCTTTTATTATTTCTTCATCTACACCTTTTGCTACTCCTATAACGTGTTCTGTTACATATTCTTTTGTAGATTCTACTTTTTCTTCAAACATTTCTTTTCTAGCACCACATTGTGGACATTTTTCTGGTGCTTCTTCTCCAAAATGTACATATCCACATATTTTACATACATAAGCTTTCATCAATATTCCTCCTTATTTTTTTATTATGTTATAAATTATATATTATTTTTTTCAATTATCAATACTTTTTTATTAATTTTTCTTTATTTTTTTATACTATTATGTTAAAATGTAATTCATAAAAGAAACTTTTCATGTTACAAAAGAGAATTTTGGAGGGATGTATATGGAATTTAAAAAATGTGAGCGCTGTGGATGTTTTTTTGTTAGTGAAGATTGTGTTTGTGTAAATTGTTTATCAAAAGACAAGCTAGAAATATCAAAATTAAAAGATTATTTTAGCAAAGATAATTACTCTAATTCTTTAACAGGCATATCTGTAGATACTGGAATTAGTGAGAAAAATTTAACTAGATATTTAGAAAGTCAAGATTTTGAGAAAATAAAAACAATAACAGAAATTAATAATATAATTAATGATTTATAAATGTAAATTATATATTACACTTAATAGCTAAAAAAAGTTATTAGGTAAAGCTTTCTATGTATGTTTATACCTTAATTTATGTACAATGTTAATTTACTGTAAGGCAGTTATTTTCTGCCTTACTTATATTTATATAACGAAAGGATTATAGAAATGGATAATACAAATATTTATGATGTTTTAAAAGAAAGAGATTTAATAAAACAAATTACATACGAAGATGAATTTAAAGAAACAATACAAAAAGAAAAAGTATCTGTATATTTAGGAATAGACCCTACTGCTGATAGTATTCATATAGGTCATTTTATTCCACTTATGATGATGTCTTATTTTCAAAAATGTGGTCACAGACCTATTATTTTAATTGGTGGTGGAACTGCATTTATTGGTGACCCTAGTGGAAAAACAGATATGAGAAAAATGCTTTCAAAAGAAGATATTTCTCATAATGTTGACAATATTATTAAACAAGTTAGCAAATTTATTTCTTTTGAAGGTGATAATGCTGCTATTATAGTTAATAATGGAGATTGGATTTTAGACTTGAATTATATGGACTTTATTCGTACATATGGTATATATTTTAATGTTAATAGAATGTTAGATGCTGAATGTTTTAAACAACGTATGGAAAAAGGGCTTACATTTTTCGAATTAAATTATATGCTTATGCAAAGTTATGACTTTTTACATTTGTTTGAAGAAAAAGGTTGCAAAGTTCAAATTGGTGGTGATGACCAATGGTCTAACATGTTAGCTGGTGTTGATTTAATTAGAAAAATACATCAAAATGGAAGTTTTTGTGTAACATGCCCTCTTCTACTTAATTCAGAAGGTAAAAAAATGGGAAAAACTGTTAAAGGTGCTCTTTGGTTAGATGCAAATAAAACTTCTCCTTATGAGTTCTACCAATATTGGAGAAATATTCAAGATAGCGAAGTTTATGATGTTTTAAGAATGTTAACTCGTCTTCCTATGGATGAAGTGAAAAGACTTTCAAATCTTCCTGGCGAAGAAATTAATGAAGCTAAAAAAATTGCTGCATTTGAAATTACAAAATTAATTCATGGAGACGCTGAAGCTATAAAAGCACAAGAAGCAGCACAAGCTTTATTTGAAGGTCAAGGTTCTATTGAAAACATGCCAAGTATTACATTAGATGATTATAATATTTCTATATTAGATGCTATAATAAAATGTGAAATGGCTCCTTCTAAGGGACAAGCAAGAACTCTTATTACTCAAGGTGGAATAACTTTAAATGATAATAAAATAACTGATGTAAATTATGTATTATCTGAAAACGATTTCTTAGATGGATATGCTATATTGAAAAAAGGTAAAAAAGTATTTTTCAAATTAGAAAAAAACTAATAAAATAGATAGCCTTAATATTACTAAAATATTAAGGCTTTTTCTTTGTGCAAATATAAACTATATATATCTATTCACTTAAATCAAATTTTGGAACATATTCTTCTTCATGTTCTCCTAAGTCTTGCATATATCCATTTTTAAATTCTAGCTTACATATATAATTTTCTATTTCTCTGTACTCTTTTATATTTATTTTTCTATTTAATGTCTTTTCTTCCTTTGCTTTATATGTTGGAAAATATTGTGCCATTATGCTAATATATACATCTTCTGGTAATTCATTTTTTATCCATTTTAATATATATTTTGTATTTAATATATTATTAGGCAAAATTAAATGTCTTAATATTACGCCTTTTTTTATTAAACCATTTTCGTCGAAAACAGGTAATCCAACTTGTTCATACATTTTCTTTATAGCTTTTGTAGCTATAGGAAAATAATTATCTACTTTTGAATATTTTTTACTTAAATTTGAAGTTGCATATTTTATATCTGGTAAATATACATCTATGTACCCATTTAATAATTCTATAGTTTCCTCTTTTTCATAACCATTTGTATTATATATTATAGGAATTTTTAGCCCATTTTCTCTTGCTAATTTTATTGCTTCAATTATGTGGTATACATACATTGTAGGAGTTACCAAATTTATATTATTTGCTCCTTTTTCTTGCTGTTTAATAAATATTTTAGCCAGATGCTCTATTGATATTTCTTTTCCTATACCTTCTGCACTTATTTCATGATTTTGACAATATATACATTGTAAGTTGCAACCTGTAAAAAATACTGTCCCTGAACCATTTTTTCCACTAATACATGGCTCTTCAAAATAATGTAAAGATGCAAGTGCAATCTTTATTTTGTCTGTGCATTTGCATCTTCCTATTTGGCCTTTTAGTCTATTTACATTACAATTACAAGGACATAATGTACAATGTTCTAATAACTCTAACATTTTTTCTCTTTTCTTTCTATTATTTTCTTAATTCTGCTCCTAATTGTTTTTCTAAATCGTTTACTATTTTTTGTACTATTGGTTCTACTTCTTCGTCAGTTAAAGTTTTATCTTTTGCTTCAAAAGTTAATGAATATGCCATACTCTTTTTGTTTTCATCTATATTTTTTCCAGTATAAACATCAAATACTTCTATGTTTGTTAATAATCCTCCACCAGATTTTTTTATTGTAGTTTTTATTTGATCTGATGTAATGTTTTTGTCTACTAACATGGCAATATCTATCTTTATAGATGGGAATTTAGAAATTTCTTTATATTTCATTTTTCCTACTTTCTTTGCTAGTAATTTATCTAAATTTATTTCCATAACATATACATCATCTTTCGTTTTTGATGGATGTACTTTTCCTATAATTCCTACTATATCGTTATTTACTGATATTTGTGCTGTTTGTCCTGGATGTAATTCATTTGGATATTGTTGTGGTAATACTAAACTATATCTTCCTCCATATCCTAAGTAATCTAATAATTCTTCAGCTACACCTTTTAACATATAGAAATCTACTTTTTTAGTATTATTTATTCCTGTATAAAACTCTCCTGTCATTAATACTGCTACTTTATTTTCTTCTATATATTCTTCACCTTTTTTATAGAATGCTTTACCTATTTCAAATATAGATACATCTTTAACATTACGAGCATTATTATATTCATATATTTTATACAAAGATGGAATTATACTACATCTTAAGGTATTTCTTTCTTCTGTTAATGGATCTAATAATTTTATTATTTCTTCTCCATTATCATTTATAAATTGTTTTGCTTCTTTTTCATTTACTAAAATATATGATAATGTTTCATTTAAACCAAGTGAAATCATTTTATTTCTTATTTCTCTTGTTGTTTTGTCATATTTACCTGGTTTAACTGGAATTACTGGTAATCTTCCTTTAATATTATCTACTCCATAAATACGTCCAACTTCTTCTATTAAATCTTCTTCAATTGTTATATCTATTCTTCTTCTAGGTACATAAACATTAATTGTTTCTTTCTTATCTTCATATGTAAAGCCTAGTTTTCTAAAAACTTCTTGAATTTCTTCTTTAGATATTTGCATACCTAATATATTATTTATTTTTTCATATGCTATTTCTATTTGTTTATCTTCTTTTTGTGTTGTATCAAATTTTGCAATGTTTCCTACTATTTCTGCATCTGCATATTTTTCTAATAAATTACATGCTCTATCGACTGCCATATAAGTTCTATTAGAATCTAGCCCCTTTTCAAACCTTGTACTTGCTTCACTTCTTAATATTTTTTTAGATGTATATCTAACTTTTATTGGATTAAATATTGCCGCTTCTATTATAATATTTTTTGTATTTTCAGTAATTTCTGTATCTAGTCCTCCCATAACTCCAGCAAGTCCTATTGCTTCTTTTCCGTCAGAAATTACTATATCATCTTTACTTAATACTCTTTCTATATTATCTAATGTAGTCAATTTTTCATTTTCTTTTGCCATTCTTACTTCAATTTCACCATTTAATTTATCTGCATCATAGAAATGCAATGGTTGACCTAGTTCTATCATTACATAATTACTTATATCTACTACATTGTTTATTGGTCTTATTCCTGATGCAATTAGTCTATTTTTTATAAATGTTGGGCTTTCCTTTATTGTAACATTCTTTACTTTTTTTGCTAAAAATATAGTACAATTTTCAGTATTTATAGATAATTTAAAATTATCATTTATGTTTTCATTATTTTCTTTATGTGATACTTCTACTTGTTTTACTTGTTTATCATATATTGCACCAATTTCATAAGCCATACCTAATATACTTAATAAATCTCCTCTATTAGCTGTTAGGTCAAAATCTATAACCTCATCATCTAATTCTAAAAATTTTATTGGGTCTTCTCCTACAACTGCTGTCTCTGGTAATTCATGTATTCCGTCTTTATCTTTTGCTGTTAGAAATTTATTTTCTAAACCAAGTTCAGCAATAGAACATAACATTCCATTAGATTCTTGACCTCTAATCATTCCTTTTTTTATTTTTCCACCTGGTAATTCTGCTCCATCTTGTGCAACAATTACTTTTAATCCTGTTCTAACATTTGGAGCTCCACAAACTATATTTAGCACTTCTTTTCCTATATTAACTTTACATACATGTAAATGGTCTGAATCTGGATGTTCTTTACATTCTATTACTTCACCAATTATTAATTTTGTTGCATTTATTAATTTTTCTGCTGAGTCATATTCATTTCCTACTCTCGTCATATCATCTGCAAGTTTTTTAACATCTACATCTATATCTACATAATCTTTTACAAAATTAGTACTTAATTTCATTTACCTCATCCTTTCTATCAAATTGTTCTAAAAATCTTACATCATTTGCATATAATAAACGTATATCTGTTATTCCATATTTAAACATTGCAAGTCTATCTAATCCTGTTCCAAATGCAAATCCACTATATTTTTTAGGGTCATATCCGTTCATTTCTAATACTTTTGGATGTACTATTCCTGAGCCTAATATTTCTATCCAACCTGTTTGTTTGCATAAGTTACAACCCTTGCCACCACATTTAAAACAACTTACATCTACTTCATAAGATGGTTCTGTAAATGGGAAATAACTTGGTCTAAAACGCAACTCAGAATTTTGTCCTAGCATTGCTTTTACAAATACTTCTAAGGTCCCTTTTAAATCTGCTAATGATATATTTTTATCTATTACTAATCCCTCTACTTGACCAAATTGATGAGAATGTGTTGCATCATCATCTCTTCTATATGTTTTTCCTGGACATATTATTCTTATTGGTGATTTTTCCTTGTTTTCCATCATTACATGAGCTTGAACTGCTGATGTTTGTGTTCTTAACAAATATTCAGTTGTTACATAAAAGCTATCTTGCATATCTCTTGCTGGATGACCTTTAGGCAAATTTAATCTTTCAAAACAGTATTCATCTGTTTCTAATTCTGGTCCTGAAACCACATCATATCCCATAGATACAAATAAATCCTCTATTTCTTCTATAATTCTATTTACAGGATGTTTACTTCCTCTTTTCATTTTAGAACCAGGTAAAGTTATGTCTATTTTTTCATTTTCTAATTGTTTTGACATTTCTATTTTTTCTAGTTCTTCTTCTTTTTGTTTTATTGTGTTTTCTAATTCATCCCTAACTGTATTTACTATTCCACCAATTATTGGTCTTTCTTCTGGTGAAAGTGCTCCCATTCCTCTTAAAATTGATGTTAATTGTCCTTTTTTTCCTAAATACTTTACTCTAAGTTCGTTTAAGTTTGCAAGAGTATCTGCATTTTTAATTTCTTCTTTTGCACTAATCTTAATCTGTTCAATTTGTTCCTTCATATTTTATTCCTCCTCTATTTATATATGAAAAGAAAATACCACGAATAATCACCATAGGACGATTTTTTCGTGGTACCACCTAAATTTATTAATTAAATAATTAACCTCTTAATAGTTATAACGTAACAACCGTTTGCCTCTACTGCTATTTCAAAGCAACTCCTAAAAAGTGAAATTTCAGTTTAGTAATATTAATGAATTTTTCAGCTACCATTCATCTCTCTTTAAATATCTTGCTCTAAACTTACTTTACTTTTTAATTGGTTTCTAAATATATACTATAATAACATAATTTTGCTTATTGGTCAATAATTATATAAGAATTTATTTATAAGTTTGTTACTAAATACTCATAAATAAATTAATTGTTTGAAACAGTAGAAAATAATAAGATAAAAAACGAGTTCGACCCTGAGAAGCGACAGCGCCACAATGCTTTTGCTAAGAATAGTGTGTCTCAGTAGTTGCTAAAACCAACTTGTCTAAAACGCCTTGGAGAACGGAATTTTTTAGCTTATTATTTCTACTGTTATTACATCTTTATAATGATATAATTTTTTCAACATTCTAATAAGTTATATTAACTAAAATTTCTAATAACCCATTTTTTTCATTTCTTCAAACCTTTTTATTTTCTGTGTTGTTGTTTTAATCATTGGTTCTTTTGTTATTATTAGCTTTCTTATATACTTATATGGTGGCATTGTTTTATTTATTTCTTTTATATCTTTCCATATAATATCTTTTAACTCTTCTTCAGATATATCATTATATTTTTCTTTAACATAATCTTCATTATATACAATTTTTACAGCTAAATCTAAGTCATCATCTTGTGTTGGTATTCCAAATACCATATTTTCTTCTACATATTGCATTTTTGCAATTAATACTTCTAATTCTTCAGGATATATATTTTTTCCATTTTTCATTACAATTACATTTTTCTTTCTTCCTGTTATATAAATAAATCCATCTTTGTCTTTATATCCTAAATCTCCTGTGTGAAACCAGCCATCTACTAAAACTTCTTTTGTTGCTTCTTCATTTTCATAATATCCAAGCATTACATTTGGTCCTTTTGCAATAATTTCTCCTATTCCTTTTTCATTTGGCTCATCTATTTTTATTTCAACATTTCTCATAGGTAATCCTACTGAACCATATCTAATATATTTATCATTCTCTGCTATTAATACTGGAGATGTTTCTGTTAATCCATAACCTTGAACAGTTTTAATTCCAAATAAGTTAAAGTCTTTAGCAACATTTTTATCTATACCTGCCGCACCAGAAACAATAAATCTTAAATTTCCTCCTAGTGAATCTAATACATCTTTAAATAATTTTCTTCTTATATCAATTCCAATTTTTAATAGTATTTCACTTAATTTTAACCCAAATTTTACTTTTTTAGTTTTTCCTTGCTTATCTATTTCTTTAAATATTCTTTTATGCATAGATTCTAATAGTAATGGTACTCCAACAAACACACTAACTTTGTATTCAGCTAAATTTTTTTGTACATATTTTAGTCCATCACAGAATACAGTTGTAACACCATAACTAAGAAATAACAATAAAGCTGTAGAACCAAATGTGTGATGCAATGGTAAAAATGCAATTGAGGTGTCTGTACTAAGTATTCTTTCAACTGAACTTATTGCAAATATATTAGACATTATATTTTTTTGAGATAACATTACAGCTTTAGATTGTGATGTTGTACCAGAAGTAAATAAAATTATATTCATTTCTTCTCTATTAATCTTTGTTTCTAAAAATTGTGTGTCTCCTTCTTTTACTAATTTTTTTCCTTTTTCTAATAATTTTGTAAATGATAAAAATTCTCCATCTTCTTTTTCATCCATTGATATAAAAAATTGCACTTTCGTATTTTTTGCTTTAATTTCTTTCATTACATCATTATATTGTTCTTCAAAAACAACTGCATCTGCACCGCTTCTTACAAGTAAGCTCTCTATCTCTCCTTTTGGTAAAGATTTATCTAGTGGAACTACTATTCCAACTCCACACAATGTTGTAATATATGTTAAACACCATTCATATCTATTTTTAGCTATTATAGCTATTCTTTTATTATGTAGTCCAATAGAACATAATGCTGCTCCTAAAGATTTTATCTCATTTTCTAACATTTCATATGTAATATTAGTATATGTTATTTCATTACCATTTTTATTTTTTATAATAAATGCATTATTTTGGGGATATTTACTACATGAACTTTTTACTATTTCTCTAACATTTTCAAATTCTTTTGCTTCAAATAAGACTTCGTTTTCTTTCATATTATTAATTCCTTTCTAATTACTCTATTTTATTATTCTATAATATTTTATTTTTTTATTGCTTATACTGTATGGTCAGTAGCAATTTATATTGCAAATATTCCTACTAAATAAATTATATAAATTATTAAGTAAGATAATCCATTTCCTCTAGTCATAGTATTTTTCTCCCCTATAAATGGGAATAATGCTAATAATATTGTAGATATTATTAATACTAATAATTGATTATTATAGCTTACAGAATATGCAATTGGAGATAATACTGCTGATGTACCTAGAATTAATAATATATTAAATATATTTGATCCTACTATATTTCCTATTGCTATATCACTATTATTTTTAAATGCTGCTGTAATTGAAGTTACAAGTTCTGGCAAACTAGTTCCTACTGCAATTATTGTTAAGCTTATTATTTTTTCACTTATATGCATATTTCTTGCAATTTCAATTGAGTTATTTACTACTAAGTCGCCACCTATTTTTAATCCTACTATTCCTAATATTATATACAAAATGTCTTGTATTATTTTAGTATTACTTGTATTAGAATTCATTTCCACTATTGTATTTTCTTTATCAAATTGTTCTCCTTTTTTTGCCATATATATTGTATATAGTATAAATAATACAAACCAAATAATTAAAATTATTCCTTCTTGATGTGTAATAGTTCTATCTGTATTACTCATTACTAATAAAAGTATTGTTACTAATAACATTATTGGGATTTCTATTAATCTAGTTTCTCTTTTAAATTCTATTTTCTTTATAACTGCAGATAGTCCCAAAATTAATAATAAATTACATAAATTACTTCCTATTACATTTCCAACAGCCATATCTGAATGTTCTTCTAATGCTGAAGTAATACTTACAAATAATTCTGGCATCGAAGTTCCTATTGATACAATTGTTAATCCTATTATTATTTCAGGTATATGAAATTTCTTTGCTATGTTTGATGAACCATCTACTAAAAAATCCGCTCCTTTAATTAGTAGTATAAATCCTAATATTACTAAAACAACTTCCAATATCATTACAAAATCTCCTTTGTTTACAATATATTATCAATTATAACTTTAAAATTATAAATTAACAATATTAATTATAATATTTTATTTATTTTCAATTGAATATATGCCAAAGAAAAAAGGTAACAGCATAAGCCATTACCTTAAAAATGAAATTTCAATCTTCTCCTATTGAAAATACTTCTATAATCATTTCAATAAAAAGAACCATCAAACCTAATACCGCATAAATAACAAATAAAACTGCCATACATATTATTGCCATAATATTTATTAATTGAGTATGTTGCTGCTTAGGAGTCATATTTTTTTTGTCTATTGGTATCATATATTCAATTTCCTTGATGATTTCAAAATTTTGTGCATATTCCATTAATGTATATTTTTGATCATCTTTTCCTTGAATTAGCCGTATAGGTTCATTTCCAAGCATACCTTCGAAAATTAAAATATAACTTATTAATAGCAATACCATTATAATTACAGCAATCTTTATAATTCTGTAACAATGTTTTATAATTATCCTTTGCTTTTCTTTTAGACTCCTTATTTCTTCATCCCGTTCTTTTTTCATTTTCATTCTCCTTTTCTATTAATTAATTATTAAAAGTTACTTTTCCAAATATGATTATTTATTTGGAACCTATAGTTTAATATATTTATTATATAATATTTTATTGTACTTTTCAAGTACATTTTAATATCAGGATTATCTATTTTTTTACTAATTCCTTGTATAAATTGCCTTTTT
Source organism: uncultured Clostridia bacterium (assembly GCA_947630065.1). Lineage (GTDB taxonomy): Bacteria > Bacillota > Clostridia > TANB77 > CAG-508 > RGIG8482. Next base: position 21,472 of record CANRGE010000018.1, on the reverse strand, counting down.
CTTCAAAATTTTTAAAGAATCCATAGCTTGCCGCAGCTGGTGATAATAAACATATCTTATTTTTCTTTGTCACCTTTTTTGCTACTTCTACCGCTTCTTCTAGTGTTTGAACAATATATTTTTTATTTTCTACCAATTTTTTAGCAATATCATGCCCTGTTTTTGGCATACAAATTATATTACTTATATTACTATTATTTAAAAATTCTATAAACTCACTATAGTCTATTCCTCTATCCATTCCTCCTATAATTAGTGTATCAACTTCTTTCAATGCATTTACTGCTTCTATTGTTGCCATTGGAATAGTTCCTATACTGTTATCGTAATATATAATATCGTTATAAGTTCCTACAAGTTCTAATCTATGCTCTAATGGCTTAAACTCGTTTATTGTTTTTATTGTTTTTTCTAAATCTAATTTTAATATTTCTGAAACAGTCACTACAAACATTATATTGTTTAAATTATGATTTCCTATTAAATTTCTCTTTTCATTAGCATTATAAACTACTTTATCATTTACATATATTTTATCTTGTTTTAATACTACATTGCCATCTTTATTTCCATTAATACTAATTCTGTATGTTTTAGACTTAGTTTCCTTTACTAATTTGTTTAACATTTCATTATCATAATTATATAAAAAATAATCATTTTCCTTTTGCCACATATATATGTTACATTTTGCTAATGCATATTCTTCAAAGCTTTCATAATGGTCTAGATGTTCTTCATAAACATTTAATAATACAGCAATATTAGGCGATTTTTCCATAAATTCTAATTGATGTGATGACATTTCTAAAACTAATATCATTTCTTTATTAATTTCTGATACATAATCAAACACAGGAATACCAATATTTCCTAATAGTTTTACATTTTTGTTTTGTTGTTTCAATACTTCATAAATTAATGAACTTGTTGTACTTTTTCCTTTTGTTCCTGTAATGCCTATTGTAAAAACATCAAAAAATTCTAATAGTAACTCTAATTGTGATTTTATCTTTTTAATATATTTACTTGTATCTATTCCTACAAAAGATATTCCTGGAGATTTCATTATAATATCATACTGTTCTAAATTATCTAAATAATGTTCTCCATATATGTATATAACATTTTTATCATTTTTTAAAATTTCATAATCTTCATAAAATTTTTCTTTTCGGTCTGCTATATATAGTTGTTGCTTTTTCAAATATTTTCTTATTAAATTATATGTTGATTGACCTTCTTTTCCAAAACCTAATATAAGTATTTTTTTATTTTTAAAGTATTTTATTAATTCATTTATCACTTAATAAATACCTCTTTTCTTAATAGATTATTTTGTTCTTCATTTAAATTATTTTCATTTACATATCTTTTAGTTATATCTTCGCTAGTATCTACTAACTCATAGTTATCTATGTAATACTTTAATAAATATGGTAGTTCTTTATTTTGATTTTGCAAATTTTCAATAGTTCTACTTATTGCAAAATTAACCTCTTCAAATGTACCTACACAATCAAATGGTTTTGTTTCCCCTTTTCCTATTAATTCTACAAAAGTTTTTAATAAACTTTCTTTGTTAAATAAATCTTCGCCAAATATATTTACTAATTTTTCTTTATATAAATATGGACTTAATATTATATAAGCAAATAAGCATTTTGCACAATTACAACACCATATCCAATCTTTAGATTTACTGCCTACATTGCAACTTTTAAAAACACTATGATATTTTTCTTTTTTTGAGAATATTTTTGCAATTTGCAATTCATTTAATGGTCTTAAAAAACTAAAGTATTTAACTGATGCTTTTAAATATTTTTCTGAATATTGTTCAAAATCACATTCAAATTCAAAGCTTTTCGAATATTGATGATTTATTTTTTCTCCAACTACATTTGTTTCGTTTGCACTATTTTCATTTGATAATGCTACATATTTTTTACCTGTTAAATATGCTATAAAATAAGATGTAAAAGCAAGCATAGCTGAAAACGGTGTATGTCCATTTATACATCCCTTCTCATTTAACTTTATTAAATTACTATCTATATTTCTATGTATTTCTATTATATTGTTGTCTTCAAATCCCGCTATTTGTGCACATTTTAGAGTTACAGGTTTAGGATTTATTATTAAACAATAATCTTCTTTTTTATTAATATTAAGTGTTTCTAATGTTACTACTGAATCTTTTCCTCCTCCAATTGGAACTATATATCCTTTTGAATTTTCTTCAATTTTTTCATATTCTAATTCATTATTTTGTTTTTCACATTCTATATTCACAAATTCGTCAAAACTTACTTGTATATTATTTGTAAAGAATAATTCTCCTAATCCATAATAATATAGTTTTTTCCACCACTTAATTTGTTCCTCATTTAAAAATCCACATTTTATAATAATTTGTGGACAACATGTTGCTTTCCAATAGCTAATTAATTCTATAAGTCCTATATGGAATACCATATTTTTAATATACATGCTATCTATATTTTTAAATTTTATATCTTTCTTTATTATCTCTATTTGGGGTGTGAATTTGGTAAGTCCTAAGATTTCAAATTCATATTCTAAATATATTTTTTTATCATCTTCTCTTACACTATACTTATTAAAATAGAATTCTTTATATTTTTCTCTATATTCTTTAAATAATAATGCTTTATCCATATATTATTCTCCCTTATATTTTTTCTTTTAAATAATATTCTAATTCCTAATTTATTGCTACAATTAATTGCAACTATGTGTTATTATATCATATCAATTTGCTTTTCGACACATAATATTCAAAATTTATTTTCTTTTATTATATTTGAACTTTTATGTAAATTATAGTATAATAGTAATAGTCCAATATATTTTGGAATGTACATTAACAATTTAATATTAAGTTGTTAAAATCAGTTCGTATAATTTAAAGTTGAAAAGATATATACTTTAAAAAGTGCGAAAAAGCTGATTTAAACAGCAAAAAAGATTATTGGAGGTATAATATTATGTTTTATGAAGGTATTAATTTGAACATTGTCTCTGATATTAGGAAGGCATCTGTTGTCACTCACAAAGGGCATTTTAGCGCTTCAGAAATCGTTGCAACTGTAATCTTAAGTAAGGCACTTAATAAAATATTTTTGTGTCGGTCTAATAGTAATAATTATCCAGATAGCAATTCTAGCACACTTATTATTATCGATTCAAATTTTACTTCTACTGAAGGTAATATTAAGAAGCGTGATAATAATATAGCTTATGGTTGCGCTGGTATAATTTGGAAAGAGTATGGTCCTAAGATACTTTCTGAATCTTGTAATTCTAATTTCGTATTCAATTATATTGATTCAACTCTTATCCAGACTCTCGATTCTTTTGAGCAGAACCATTTTATAGATTGCCCGCTTCCTTGTGATATCAACATGATTATTGAAAACTTTAATAATTTACGTGACAAAGATTCAAATGATTGGGCATTTATAGAAGCTGCTAACTTTGCTGATACAATTTTTAGCAATTTCTTAATTAATGCTGAAAATATTGCTAAACAGCTGAATGTTTTATCTGAAGACCCTTCCGCATTTCGCAAATTACTGTTAAAAGCTGATAACGGATTGTTGATTCTTGAAAATTTCTTACCTATAGAACGCTTAATAAAAAAGTCAACTCTTCCGCTTGCAAAAGAATTGATTTTCTTAATTTATCCTTATTCTAACGGCTTTATTATAAGTAATCTGCGTGAAAATTCTTTTACATTTTGTAATACATTAAAACTTGCAGTCACATATGCAAAATGTAAAAAGGTAGACTATTTGGTTCCATAATAAGTATTGCTGATTAAATTAGCTAAAGAGAAAGGAAGATGCAATGCATTTTCCTTTCTCTTTTTATATATTAATTAGTATATTTTTATTATTTTTGGGAAAAATTACTAATAGGTGGTGATAATTATGACAAGTAAAGAATTATTGTATATCGAAGATGCTTTAGGTCATGAAAATTTTATGAAATCATGTGCACAAAAAGCTTCTTCACAATTGACAGATGCAACTCTTTCTACGTACATGGGAGAATTAGTTCAAAAACATAATGAAATTTTTAATAAATTTTTAAATTTACTATAGGAGGTTATCATGGAAGATAAAGATATAATGGAAAAAGAATTACTAATTATAAAAGGTGTTTGTGATTTATATTTACACGGAAGTATAGAATCATCAACAGCAGATGTTCACACTGCTTTTAAAGAAGCTCTAAATGAGTCTTTAGATATTCAAAACAAAATATACAACTTAATGGCAGAAAAAGGTTGGTACAATATGCAAAATGTAGAACAAACAAAAATAGATACTGTTAAACAAAAATTTACTGCTATGCAATAAAAAGAAAAGCAAACAAATTTTATAAAAATATTATAAGATTTGTTTGCTTTCTTTTTTCGTTTGCCTTTTTTTACTTTTTATTAATGCCTTTTTTAAGCCACTTTGCTGTGCATAATATATAATTTTTCTTCTATGCATTTTTTATGATGGAGAGTCTCATTATTATATTGACTCATCTGTTGGAGATAGTGGTTTTTTAAATATTTTAAAAGTTGATACTGAAAAACAAGAATATTACCAAGTAACTGAAAATGGCAATTTTCTTATTGAACCTTATATCTAATATTTTTCCTATAAACTTTGAACCATATTTTTTACTTTATAGAACAAATCTCGCTTCGCGAGACCTTTTCACTACATCTTAAAGTTTACTATCTAAATTCAAGGTCTCAAAGAAGCGTAAAGATTTGTTAACGCGAAAATTTACAAAGTAAATTTTCTGTGCAATGTTATGTTTTTTATATAATAGGAAAGTAGAACTTTCCTATTATATAAAAAAATAGAGCCCTCTAAATTAGAGAGCTCTATCGTTCAGGTGCAGTATCAGTGGGCAGTGTTGCTTCGACGCACAAACCAACCAAGGCAACGGTGCTTGCGATAATCATAATTGCCTTTGAGAATAAGATTGGCGAGCGGATAGTAGTTACAGTCATAGTCACCACTAGCAATCCAGTAACCACCAGCTTTATCATCTTTAGCTAAGATTTTACAAGCATTAGCCAAGTCACATTTTCCTGCGACCTTTCTGGAACCAGTGACCTCAAAATTTCCTTTAGCCCTTCTTGAATTGTAGTAATGTCCCAACTTTTTTGAGTCAGTACATACTGCAAACCAAGCATGCCTCTCATACATACCTTCATTAATCAGGCTATCTATAAGCCATCCCATAAACAGAATGTACTCATCCTTTGTGCCAAGATGAATGCCGTTTTCCTTTGCGATTTTTTCCCACTCATTATAGGTATACCCCACAGCAGGTTTGAAACCAGGAACGAACTGGAGCTTGCCATTATCTATTGACGGATCATTGACAAAAACTTCAAAATCTTTAATTGATTTACTGATAGCCTCTTTGAGATTATCAATAAAAATCTTTTCTTCATGGTTTGCAGGTTTGTGCTTAATAAGTTTTGCATAAATATGGCTGTCAGAGCCAGGTATCTTAATAGTCTCAAACTCTGTAGCTTTTGTTTCGCTTGTCATAAGCTGTTCGATGCACTCCTGCACCTCATCTTCTTCAAGATAAGAGTTCAGAATTGCCTGAACATCGTTCATAACCGTTGCATTTTTCATGATGAATCCTCCTAAAAATTTTAATATAAATTTGGGCTGAACTAACAAATGTATTCTTTTGAATACATCTTAATTATATTGCATTATGTTAATTTTTGCAAATTATCATTTATCTAAATAAATTGTAACAATAAAATTTAATATTTTTACTTATTTTCGACTTACCACTTATAAATTATGTATGTTTATGCTTTCAAGATTTTTCGCCCCAACTATTGACTTTAAACCTGAACCATAATTTTATTGAATAATGAAAAATGAATAATTAATAGTTAATAGTACATAAGTGCTCTTATTTCCTATTTATAATTATTAATTATTCATTCTTCACTATTCTCTTTTAACTGCGAATTGTAAAATTCGCACTTATGGTGCCTCGAACGGGAATCGAACCAGTGACACAGGGATTTTCAGTTTTCGTACCATTTTGTTATTTAACATTAGTTAAAACAAAATAAAATTATTTAAAGCATTGATATTTAAGTATTTATAGCTTGTCAAATTATAAAAAATTGATTTATACATAGATACAAATTTTATGATTAAAAAATAAGTTTTTTAGAACTTTTTTAGAACAAGATTAAATATAACAGATAGTTTACCATTGTAAAAAAATAATTTTGGAACATTTTTATTAATAGTCCAAAATTATTTTTATTTTTATTGTGTTTTTTTAGCAACTACAACCATACGACCATTTTCTTGTGAATATTCGCAAGTAATTAAGGTTATAAGTTGTTCTCCATAAGTTGCTATTTTACCAGTATCATATAATTGTATTTTTTTGCAATTATTTATATATTCATTATAATTGTTTTCATTTTCAAAATTATAGTATTTATAAAATTTAAACACATTTTTTTCATCTTGATAGAAAACTTTTGACTTAAAAACATATATTATTTCATAGTCTGTTTCATTTTCTTCTGTTGCCATTTTTATAATAGGGTGTTGTTCATAAAAAGTTTTATCTTGATATTTTAATAAGTCTTTGAACATTTGATTATCTTTCATATCGTGTCCATATATAATTACATTTGAATTTTGATTCTTTATATCGCAATTACTATTAATAAAAATAGAGCCATAACTTGAATATTCTTTTTTGTAATTATGTGTTAAGTAATAATCGTTATTATCAGTTTGTAATATAGGGTAGTTAACATTTGTATCTTCAATGCGTACCCAACCTTTAACATCTGCATTTTCTTGTTGTAACTCTTTTACTTTATCTACAAAACCATTATTTACTTGTGATATTTCTTCTGTTGTTTTATCTTCTGTTATATCTTGCTGTAAATCGTTATATAAGCCTTTATTTTTATTTGAATTATAAAAATATATAACTAAATAAGAAATAGCACATATAAGGCAAATAGAGAGAAATATAACTAATATAATTTTAATTTTTTTATTCTTTTTTGCTGATTTTTCCTTTTTCATTTATTGCATAACCCCTTTATAAATTAATACCCTAGAATTATATTATAATTCCTATAATATTTCTAGGGTATATATAAATTTAATTATTTATTATTTTTTGAATTTTAATATTGCTAGTCCACCTAATGAAATAACAGCTATTACACTTGCAAAAACTGTATAATTTATAACCCCAGTTTTAGGCTCATTATCTAACACTCTATTAGGTGTAGTACTAATATTATCCTTTAATGCCACCATAAATGGAGATAATTCAGTAACAGTAATTTTTACTTTTCCATTTTCTACTGTTTTTTCAAATTCTTCATAAGTTCCGTCTTGCTTTTGATGTAATATCATAACTTGTTTTCCACTATATTCTGTTCCTACATCAAATGTAAGTTCTAAACCATTTGATACATTTCCACTAGATAATTTTATTTCAAAAGCATTAAGTACATTATTATAACCTTTTTCTTTTAATACTTTTTGCATATCTGTATAGTGTGAAGATGTACTCTCCATTTTTTCAGTTGAAAGAGTTACATTAGCATTAGATGAAATAGTTATTCCGTCATATACCATAAATGCATTTTCTTTTTTAATTAAAATATAATCTGCTGGTGCTTCTTCTTCGTGATATAGACCGTCAACTGAATTCTTAACATAAACATTATACCATTGACTATTGTTATCTTGTCTTACAACTTTAATATCTTTTGTATATGAGTTTGCTTTTATTATAGGTAAAGCATAATTCATATATGCTTCTTCTGTATCTCTTATATTTTCTGGAATAATTATTTCTCTACTTATATCAAAATATACATTTTTAGATACATAACATTTATCATTTTTGAAAAAGAAGATACTATATGTACTAAAATAAGACCATAATTCTCCTCCTCCTCCTGCATTTCCACCAATAATTTTATATGTAACAGATTTATCAGTTACCCACTCTTTCATATCATTTTCAAAAACATTTTCTGGAATTTCCTCATCAAAACCAAATGTATGCCAAGGATTTGTAATTGTATCTGCTACAGCTTGTACTGCTTTTTTATCTTTTTCATTAAAGCTATCAGAATTACTATATTTAACATTTACCTCTTTTGTTAAATTATAATTACTATCACTTTTTCTTAACAAATATATTGTAGCTTTGTGAATATCAGCTGAAGCATGTACATTACCTTCTATATCAAAAATTATTTCATATCCTGTTAAATCAACATTTTGTTTTTCTAAAGTGTCTTTTATTAATTGTTTTATTTCTTGATTTCCTTTTCCACTTTCAAATAATTCTTCAAATTGGCTTTCTTTTTGTGTTACAGTAATTGTATCTGGAATAAGTTTTAAAGTGTCTTCACTTGGTGTAGTTTTTTCTGCTGTACTTGATACAGCTTCATCTGTTTTTGTCGTAGTTATTTCATTTGTTGCTGTTTCTGTTGCATTAACTATACTAAAATTAAATATGCAACTTATTATTAGTAACACAGCAATTACTAATAAAATTTTTAGATTTGTTTTTGTTTTCATTTTTGAAAACCCCTTTCTTATAATTATTATAAATATATTATCATATAATATGATATATTGCAATAAAATTAAAACTATAATTTTATTTCTAAACTTTACTTAATATTATTTTTCCCTCTTCTGCTTGTATTTCTAATTCATCTTTTTCTGTAATTCCTAACATTTGTCTTATTTCATAAGGTATAACTATTCTACCTAATTGGTCAACTTCTCTTCCTTTTTCCAAAATAATTCTACTACTATCTGCTACTGTTATCGTCAGTGAAGTATTTTCTTTTATTCCTACTTGTTGTCTTACTTCAATAGGCAATACTATACGACCTAATTCGTCAAGCTTTCTTTTTTTTACTATTTTCTCCATTTTTTCCCCCTTTTTTTTATTATATAATTTTTACAAATATATTTTATCACTTGGCAATGCAAAATGCAATGCTTATTTTTAATATTTTTTGCAATACTATTAATATATATTGGAGGTGTTGCAAATGGCATTTCAAATTAAGCCAGATAAGAAAGAAACAGAAAATAAAACAATAAGATTTCCTGTTCCTTTAATTGATAGAATAAATGATGTTCTTACAGCAGATGTAACTTTTTCAAGATTTGTAATTCAAGCTTGTGAATATGCTTTAGATAATATGGAAAAAGTAAAACCCAGTTCAAAAGATAACTAAATAATATTGATTATAAATTAAAAATAATTTTGGATTCTAAAGAAATTTGATCCAAAATTTTTTATTTTAATTAAAAGTATAGCAATTTAACAAAAAAATGATATAATTATATATATTTATTTAATATTTGGAGGTATAAGTAATGAAAAACAATTTTAATAATGAAATAAACCCTTATATTAGTCGAAAATTACAACTACTAGCACAAAAAACTGAAAGAGAAATAAACAAACGAGATGGTTATGAAGAATATTATTATCAAAACGGAATATTATATGAACATTTTATGCAAGAACACGATAAAGGACATAGACCAATAGAACATATAGAAAAAAGTTATTTTAAAGAATTGAATTTAAATGTTAGTATGAGATTTTTTAAATGGTATCTAAAAAAATATTGTACTACTTGTAATTGTGAAAAAGATGATATTTATGATGAAAAGGTTATGAAACTTGATTTCTATGATATAGTTGCTTGTAGTGAACAATTAAAAAAACAAGATATTGATAAGTTAAAACTTGAATATTCAAAAGATACTAAAAAAGAAAAATCTCAAAAAAATATGAGTGATGAATATTTTTATGCAAAAATAGAACATTTTATATCACCAACTAGGTTGGAAAAAAAACGTCTTGAAAGTTATGCTATTGTATATAGAGACTGGGCATATATAAAACCTAGTGGAACTAATCATAAAGTTAAATTAAAAGCAGAGCCAAAAGAATATGATGCTAAAATATTAAATAAATATTTTAGGCGACCAGATGAAATGTCTAAAACTGTAACGAATAATATTATAAATAAGCTATTAAAATCAAACCCTAATTTAAAATTAGAAAAACCTCAAAAGAAAAAATAAATTAACACTAATTTTTTGTTAATCTTTTGAAAGTATTGAAATATAAAGCTTTTTTTAAGGTTGATATTTTGTAAGTTTGTATATTATATAAGAAAAAGAAAAATGCAATTAGGCAAATACATATCAAATGTATTTGTCTATTTTTTTGTGTTTTGAACTTTCTTTAATAATTAAGAAAGGAGGAAATAAAAATGTTTGTAAAAAATAATTTTTTACCTATTTCAAATGAGGTTTTAGGAACAGATGACAAGTATATAACAGTAGAGGCAACAGACTATTATAAATATATAGACGGAAAAAGAACTGATGAAAGACTTGGTAGTAAAATTACAGTTTTAATTTTAAATGCTGAAAGAGACATCTTTTATGAAAAGCTAGACGTAAAAGTACCAAATGCTGATTTATCAAACTTTAAACCTAATGAATATATTAAGTTCAATGGGTTAAAATTAAATGCTTCTTCTGTTGAATTTGGTAAGACCAAAATTATAGGTTTTGCAGACAGCTATGAAATGGTAAGCGATAATCTTAATGATGATGGGCAAATAAAAGGTCAAATAAAGCTTAACCTAGACAGTAAAAAGTAGATGAGAGGGGTATTCTCCCCTCTTTAAAATAAAAAAATAAAAAAATAAAAAAATTAGATAGGAGGTGTTGCTTTATGGCAACAAAAAATAATAGAGATAATAAATCTAAAAATAATGAAAATTCCAAACTTTTAATAAAAAATGGAATTGAAGAAATTAAAAATAATCATTGGAAACTAATCCCACTTGGAATTTATGGTGCATTAACACCTTTTGCGTTCAAATATTTGTATGGACTAACAGATAAAATACCAGATTTTAATTTTACAGATAATGCAACAAACATTATGCAAAACATTATAAAATTTGGACTTAACTATGTATTAATACCCACTTTGATAGCTGGTGGCTTTCTTGAAACTATTGTTATTCTTGGAAAATGCAAATTTAATAAGCCAGATGATAGTAAATTTGAAAATACTCCTTTAGTTAATAACAAAGGTCAAACTCCTATTTTTCTATATAAGAAAAAGGACAAGAACAAAAAATATGGTGAGATACTTGCTTATAGTAGCGAGGGAATAAAAATAGAAGAATTTAGAAAAGAAGTCGAAAGTATAGAATATGTTTTTGGTAAATATAGAGTTTATAATATAACTCGCGACATCATAGACAGAAATAAAATTTACATACACAGAATACCAAGTAAATATGTAAAACCAAAAATTCTAACCATAGAAGATGATTTTTTAAGTGATTTGATAAATTTATTGGTAGTAGGGGCAACTCGGAACTGGTAAGAGCCAAACTCTACTTGTGATATTATGTAAAATTTCTTTGTATATTCCAAACGTGAGTATTTTAATAAGTGATTATAAAAATTCTTTAATATTCAAGCCATTTAGAAATTGTAAAAATTATTATGGTGGCGAAAATGCTGTTACTGGTATTATTGATTTTTATAATGAATTAAAAGAAAGAATAACTACACAAGATGAAGAACGAAAAAAGCAAGTGAAAGTCCTAATATTAGATGAATATTCCTCAATTATTGATGAATACGATAAAGAATACGATTTGAAGAAAAAAGTTGCTTATATCTTGAATATGGGCAGAGAATATAATATGCGAATAGTTGTAGGTATGCAGAGAGCTGATAGCGAGTTCTTCAAATCTGGTAGTCGTGATAATTTTAGAGCAAAAATTGCTCTTGGAAATATTAGTGCTGAACAAACCAAAATGCTTGGACTAGATAAGTCTAAAATGACAGATATTTCCTCTTTTGCTGGTGAGGGTTATCTTCATTTAGACGGACTTGAAAACAATATAGAACAAATTAAGGTTACTAAAATTGATGATTTAAGTTCTGTAATTGATTATATTAAAGAGGCAATGGAAAGATAAGGTTAAAACGTTCTGTGGAGGTCGTGCGTAGCAAAGACCAAAACAGAACGTAAGCACCGTAGGTGCAAATGGGCGTCCTCACTATTAGTAGCCCACACAACACCATCTTAATATAAAATAAGGAGATGATTAAAATGATAAATAAAGTATCAAATATAGATACAATAAATGTTTTACTAAATATTGAGAATTATGAGGAAAGTGCAAAAGAAGTTTTAAAGCAACTAAAAGAAGAAAAAGAAATAGCAATATTACGTTCAAATTCTAACCCAGAATATAAACATATTATATGTATAAACGATATGTGCTTTGAATTATTTAGTGTTGGTAGAATAGGTTATGCTTATATATTGCAAAATAACGATTATAAAATTTATGTTTCACAATACAAATCTAAACAAAAAAATTTTTCACCTATACAAATTCGTATTAGTTCCGAGTGTTTATGGTCTGACGGTATAACAAAAGCTTGGGGAATAATTTATAACTGGGTTGTTGAAACATTTGGAAATATTATAAATGACAAAGTATGTAGACTAGATTTATGTTGCCACGTAGATAATATAGATTTTATAACTAATTGTTCACAAATTTATAAAGGAAAATTTAAAGAATATAATTTTAATTATAAAAATTCTTCCATTAATCAACTAACGTTCGGTAGTCGCAAAAGTAATAATATCTATTGCAGAATATATAATAAAAGTCTAGAAATTAGAGAGAAAAAACAAAAATTATGGTTTTATGATATATGGTCTATCAACAATATGAATATTGAAAATGTTTGGAACATAGAATTTGAATTAAAATCTGAGTTTTTGAGAAGTGCTAATATTACTACTGTATCGGATGTAAAATCACGATTACAAGATTTATGGAATTATTGTACTACTGTATGGCTAGTAAAAGTAGATAGGACTAATAAACGAATTGAACGTTGTCCTATAAACTCTGACTGGCTCGAATTACAAAATGCTTATAATGAATTTTGTTCAAAAGGTTTAATAACAAGAAGTAAACAAATCTCTGATGACGCAAAAAGTTTAATACCTACTATTGTTGGTTATATTTCTTCCTATGGTGCAAAACGAAAAAGAAAAACTCTTGATGATACTTTTTCAATTATGTTAGTAGATATTAAAAGCTATTTAAGATTTAAGAATTCTACATTTGAAAAGATTATTGATGAAAAAAAATCTCTATTATTCGGTAATAATAGAAATCAAAAACAGTAAATTAAGAGTTCTATTAAGGAGAGAATAAAATGCTTGAAAATCATAATTATAAAACAATGTTTGAAAGCTACCCAGACGTTGTAAATGTTAAAGAAATGAGAGAAATGTTGGGTGGAATTAGTTCTACTTTAGCTTATAAATTATTAAAACAAGAAAAAATTAAAAGCATAAAAATTGGCAGAGAGTATAAAATAGCAAAATTAAATTTAATAAATTATATTATCAATAAATAATAGTAATTTATTTTCTACTATGATATAATAAAAAATATCAATGGTAAACTAAATACACTCTGTTATATTTTAGAAAGGAGTTTTTAATGATAACAGGTAGTTTACAAATAAAAAAAGGTATGTATTATGCTGTCTTAAATTATAAGGAAGAAGAAAAATGGAAAAATAAATGGGTTTCTACTAAAATAAAAGCTATAAAAGGCAAGAAACGTGAAGCAGAAGTTAAATTAAAACAAATAATAGAAGAATTTGAAAATAAGCAAGACATTACAACAGTCAATAATACAGAAACAATATTATTCATTGAATTTATGTATAAATGGCTTGAAATTATAAAACATTCTATTGAAGATACTACATATATGGGTTATCACAAGCTAATATATGGTAGGATGACAGATTATTTCAAAGTACATAAAATTACATTACAAGATTTAAAGGCACAAGATATACAAGATTTTTATCAATATTTATTGGGGTTTAATTTATCTGGAAATACAGTAACACGTTATCACGCAAATATTAGAAAAGCATTACAATATGCAGTAAAAACAGATTTAATTTTATCTAACTGTGCTGATAAAGTAGAAAAACCAAAAATAACTCATTATAATGTATCATTTTATACTAATGAGCAAATACAAAAATTACTTGATATTATGGAAAATACAAGTATAAGAATTCCAGTTTTATTAGCTTCTTATTATGGGTTACGTAGAAGTGAAGTAATAGGTCTTAAATGGTCTGCAATAGATTTTAATAATAAAACAATTACTATTGAACACGTTGTAGTAAATATATCTTCTAATGGGAAACAAAGATTAGTTGGTAAAGATAGAACAAAAACAAATTCAAGTCATAGAACTTTACCATTATTAGAGCAAGTAGAACAAGAATTATTACTTTTAAAAGCAAAGCAAGAAGAAAATAAGAAAATTTATAAAAATTGCTATAATAATAGGTATTTAGATTATATATGCGTAAATGAAATGGGAACATTATTAAACCCAGATTATGTATCACATAAATTTAGAAAAATTTTAAAAGCAAATAATATGAAAATAATTAGATTTCACGATTTAAGACATAGTTGTGCTAGTTTATTACTTGCAAATGGTGTTCATTTAAAACAAATACAAGTATGGTTAGGACACTCCAATTATAATACTACTGCGAATATATATGCACATTTAGATACTAATGCTATGAACGATACTGGTAATGTTATTTCAAATGTCTTAAATACAAAAAAAATATCTGTCTGTGCATAGACAAATATTTTTTAGAACTTTTTTTAGAACTTTTGAAAATTTTATAAATTTTCTGTTCGTAAAGTTGTTTGGTGGCTTCAACTGGAATTGAACCAGTGACACAGAGATTTTCAGTCTCCTGCTCTACCAACTGAGCTATGAAGCCATATAAATGAACGGTTGATTTTCAGTCCCTTGCTCTACCAACTGAGCTATCGAGGCATATATAAAAAAATGGCGACCTGGAACGGGCTCGAACCGTCGACCTCTAGCGTGACAGGCTAGCGTTCTAACCAACTGAACTACCAGGCCGTAAAAAATGGTGGTCGCAATAGGGCTCGAACCTATGACCCCCTGCTTGTAAGGCAGATGCTCTCCCAGCTGAGCTATGCGACCTTGTTCTTTTCGACGAAATCTAGTATACTAAATTTTAAAGTATATGTCAAGTGTATTTCTAATATTTTTTTCATTTCTTGATAAATATTTAATATTATGGTATAATTTAATTATAAAATATTATATTTTAAGGAGGACAAGCTTATGTCTGTACAAATCTTTGGTAACTCATTAACACTAGATTCAATCGAGGAGCTTGATGTAGCAGCTGAGCTTCAGCGCATCGCGGCAGCTAATGGGAACACTCTTCCTGCAAAGTTCTCTTTTAACCGGTATTGCAAACTTTCTGTCTTAAGAAATATGCTTGTAAAATTAGGTTTTAAGAAGGAGAACATTAGCTTAACACCTGCTAATTATAATAATGCGAACGATGCATCATACCTTGAGGCTTCAATGATTACTGCAGTTAGTTTACAGTAGTCCTTCCGAATCCCCAGAAAGCAATTTTTTCTGGGGATTTGCTATATTTTTATAAAGTTGAATTTTTCATAATTAGGTTCATATTTTTTTAGTAATTCATAAAATTTTCTTGTATGGTTCTTATATTTTAAATGACAAAATTCATGTAATATTATATATTCTATTTCTTCTCTTGTGAATTTTACTATGTCTGGACTTATTACAATTACTTTATCTTCTGTACATTTTGCTATTTGACCTTCTATTATTTGTATTTTATAATCTTCTGGTGCAAAACCTAATAATTTTCTTGTTTTCTCCATAATTGCTTCTATTTCTTTTTCTGCAATTGTATAGTACATTTTTTCTATTAATAATTTTGATATTTCTTTTTTGTCTGCTTTTTTATATTTATTTGGTAAATTTATTTTTACTATTTCTTCTTCTAAATTTACTTCTAATGTTTTTATATTTTTGTAGTTTAATTTTACTATATATTCTTTTCCTAATATTTTTACTATTTCGCAATTTTCATATTTTTTTACTTCTTCATATTCTTTTATTTTTTCTAATATCCATCTTCTTTTTTCTTCTACTATATTAGTTATTTGTTCTTTTGATAAATACCAAGGAGCTGTTACTACTACTTCCCCATTTTCTACTGATATGTTTAAATTATTTTTTATATTTTTATTTATTGTATATACTATTAAATTGCTTCTATTTCTTAATAAACTCATCGATTGTTCCTCCTTGATATGAAATTTTGTTTCTAAAACTTTTGTTTGTTTTATTATATATATTATTTAATTTCTTGTCAATAGTTTTTTCGAAAAAATGTTCGTTTTTTATTATTAAAATTTTTTCTGTAATATCAAATTAAAACTTAAAGAACAAATCTCGCTTCGCGAGACCTTTTCTCTACATCTTAAAGTTTGCTATCTAAATTCAAGGTCTCAAAGAAGCGTAAAGATTTGTTGACGCGAAAATTTACAAAGTAAATTTTCTGTGCAATGTTATTTTTTTATATAATAGGAAAGTAGAACTTTCCTATTATATAAAAAAGCACCATTAAGGTGCTTTTTTATTTAAGTTTTAATTTGATGCCGCCTCTGTTTGTTTCTTCATAGTATAAATCCTTATCTAAACTTCCATCCTGTATTATTAAGTCTTTGACTTTTTTTAGTACATATCTAGGATTTTGCAGTTCTTCTGTCCTTTGCACTCTTGCTCCCTCTTTGAATTCATTAGATATTGCTCTTACTAATATAACATCTTTTTCACAATAGCATTCTACATCAATGTCATCATAAGGGTCAGCAAAGTTTTCTATCATGCCGTTCACTATTGTCTGTGCAGCTTCTCTTACCTTCTTTCGGTTTTCATCCCGTTTGTGTAATGTTTCTTCTAACTTTTTAGCAGTTGGAGTTTGTTCTACATATACGTCTTTGTTTCTTCTCATAAAGTTTCCTCCTTTTCACATAGCATCTTATTAAAACTTAATACCTACGGTTTTATCTAAACCGTAGGTATTATATCATATTTTACATAATATTTCAATATTATGTAATTCTGCTTCAATAAGTCATTTTTTAGTTTTGGATTTAAAAACTTTTATACTACAAAGCCAGCAAAAGTTTGACTTTTCTAAACTTTTATAATATTATTTTTTATATAAAAAAATTAAGCAATAAAGTAGGAGAATATTTAATGTTAAATAATAATTTTTCTGATGAATATTTAAATACAATATTAGATGACGGTTTAACTGTTCGTGAACATATGGAAATAGGATATAAAGATGCAATAAATAAACAAAAACAATCTAATAATCCAAAATTTCATAGAACTTTTGAACAACAAGAACTATCTTTTGGCTTCTCACAAAAATATAATGAAAAAATTAAAAAGTTTGAAAACGAAATTTATATTTCAAAGGATAATACTTTAGAATATGATGAAAATAATAAATTTTCTATTTTACTTGCTATCCAAAAATGTAATAATTCAATAAAAGCATATTATAAATTAAAAGATTTTTGCTATAAAAGTTATGCTGGAAAAATTTATTTTCAAGATACATGGGAGTATTGTCATAATTCTAATTGTGAATGTTTTGAATATATAAGAAATATAGAAAGAATAAAATCAAATTTAATAAAATTATTAAAAAAATAAATTGTCCACTAAAATGTTGACAATTTATTTTTGGTTGACAAATCGTTGACAGTTGACAATTTTTTATCAATCTCTTATCAATCTATAATATTATAAAACTCTTTGTAACACTCTATTTCATAGCTTCTTCAACTGCTACTGCTACTGCAACAGAAGCACCAACCATTGGGTTGTTACCCATTCCTATTAATCCCATCATTTCAACATGAGCTGGAACTGATGAAGATCCTGCAAATTGTGCATCTGAGTGCATTCTTCCCATTGTGTCTGTCATACCATATGATGCTGGTCCTGCTGCCATATTATCTGGATGTAATGTTCTTCCTGTTCCTCCTCCTGATGCTACTGAGAAGTATTTCTTTCCTTCTTCTATTCTTTCTTTTTTGTATGTTCCTGCTACTGGATGTTGGAATCTTGTTGGGTTTGTAGAGTTTCCTGTTATTGAAACATCTACATCTTCTAACCACATTATTGCAACACCTTCTCTTACATCATTTGCTCCATAGCATCTTACTTTTGCTCTTTCTCCGTTTGAATATGGTATTTCTTCTACTACTTTAACTTTTCCAGTAAAGAAATCAAATTCTGTTTTTACATATGTAAATCCATTTATTCTAGATATTACTTGTGCTGCATCTTTTCCAAGTCCGTTTAATATAACTTTTAATGGTTCTTTTCTTACTTTATTTGCTGATTTTGCTATTCCTATAGCTCCTTCTGCTGCTGCAAATGATTCGTGTCCTGCTAAGAATGCAAAACATTTTGTTTCTTCTGATAATAGCATTGATGCTAAGTTTCCATGTCCTAATCCAACTTTTCTATCATCTGCAACTGAACCAGGGATACAAAATGCTTGTAGTCCCTCTCCTATTGCTTTTGCTGCATCTGCTGCTTTTGTAGCACCTTTTTTAATAGCTATAGCTGCTCCTAATGTATATGCCCATGCTGCGTTTTCAAAACAAATTGGTTGTATTCCTTTTACTATTTCATAAGGATTAAATCCTTTATCTGTGCATATTTTTAATGCATCTTCAAAATCTTTTATACCATACTTATCCATTACTGGTTTTATTTGGTTTATTCTTCTTTCATAACTTTCAAATGTTACTGCCATTTAATTTTCCTCCTTATTTTTATTATCCATTATAGCTTTTTATTCTTTTCTTGGATCTATTTTCTTAACAGCTTCGTCAAATCTACCATATGTTCCGCTTGCTTTTTCTATAGCTTCTAATGGTTCAATTCCTTTTTTGATATTATCCATCATTTTTCCTAGATGTACATATTTATATCCTATAATTTGATTATCTTTATCTAATCCTAATTCTACTATATATCCTTCTGTTAAATTTAAATATCTTGGTCCTTTTAATTTGCTTGAATAAATAGTTCCTACTTGACTTGTATGTCCTTTTCCTAAGTCTTCTAGTCCTGCTCCTACTGCTAATCCTCCTTCTGAAAATGCTGATTGTGTTCTACCATATACTATTTGTAAGAATAATTCTCTCATTGCTGTATTTATAGCATCGCATACTAAGTCTGTATTTAATGCTTCTAATATTGTTTTTCCTACTAATATTTCTCCAGCCATCGCTGCTGAATGTGTCATTCCTGAGCATCCTATTGTTTCTACTAATGCTTCTTGTATAATACCTTCTTTAACATTTAATGTTAGTTTGCATGCTCCTTGTTGTGGTGCACACCATCCAATACCATGTGTAAATCCTGATATATCGCTTATTTGTGTTGCTTTTACCCATTTTCCTTCTTCTGGAATTGGTGCTGGTCCATGGTCTACTCCTTTTGCAACTGGACACATTTCTTCTAATTCTTTTGAATAAATCATTTTTATTTCTCCTTTCAATATGTTATTACAATATTATATTCTTTTGTTTATCGCTCTATTATTATATACTTAAATTTCTTTACTTTCAACATTTTTTTGATATTTTGTCGTTTTTTGGATAATATGTCTATTTTTTATTATATAATAAGGCTATCATTAAGATAGCCTTATTGCAATTGTGTTCTTGTTTAATTTAAATTCGTTTATAAAAATTTTTCCTTTTTGAAAATATGGTGGAGATGAGGAGAGTCGAACTCCTGTCCAACAACCCTTCCATACAAACTTCTCCGAGTGCAGTTTGTTATTTTTTTCTTATAACAAATTCGTTAACAAACAAACTTATTTATTACCAGCTTCTATATACCCACTATTTGTGAAGCAACAAATAGTTTCGTTTCCTACTAATTATTCGCCCTAATATAATCGTAGGTTTTTATATTAGAACGTAGCTGCAATTAGGCAGCTAATGCTACTTCGTTATTATTTCTAGCGTTTATATTTATTTCTCGTTTTTTAAAGTGGCCAACGAGTTCCACTACTCGCTATTTGTATTTCTAGATTGCTGTCGAAACCATTTACATCCCCATAACATATTTATTATACTATATTATTTTTTAATTTTCAACTTGACTTTAATAATTAATTACCGTATAATTTGCTCATATATAGTTTTATATAAGGGAGTATTTATGAAATCTTTAATTAAAAAATTATGCAATAAAGAAGTTATTACATATACTATTTTCGGTGTTTTAACTACCGTAGTTAGTTTTGTAACATTATTTATTTTGGTCCATTTTTTTCATTTAGAAGAAAATTTATCTAATGCTATTTCTATAATTGCTGCTGTTATTTTTGCATATTTTACTAATAAGCATTTTGTTTTTCATACTAAAACAGTAGGATTAAAAGAAAATTTATCTGAGTTTTCTAAATTTGCGTTAGGTAGAGCTTTTTCAATGATTGTAGAATTAGTAGGTTTTTATATATTATGCAATCTAGCTAATATAGAATATACTATTAGTAAAATTCTTATAAGCATTATTATTATTATTTTAAATTATTTTATAAGTAAATTTTTTGCTTTTAAAAAGTAATTATCGGGCTATTATTTATTGGAGGTTCTATGAATAATAGCTTTTTTAAATTTTCAAATGTAAGTTTTGTTTCTATTTTTATTATTATCATATTTATTAGTATATTTTTTATTCCTATCTATTATTGTGATTATTCTCTTGATAATTCCTTAGGTGTTTATAACTCAATTGATATTGCTAACTCTAAATATGTATGGCCTATTCCTGGTTATACTAAAATAACTTCTCCATTTGGGAAAAGAACAGCTCCTACTGCTGGTGCTTCAACATACCATAAAGGCATTGATATTGGTGCACCTGAAGGTACAAATCTTTATGCTATTTGTGATGGGAAAATTACTTTTGCTAATTTTTTAGGCGGTGGTGGTTTTACTATTACTTTAACTACTGATGATGGAATGAAAATAACTTATTGCCATGTTTCACCTAATTTTATAGTTAAAGTTGGTGATATTATTTTTAAAGGAGAACAAATTGCAAATGTTGGACCTAAATATGTGTATGGTGTTGAAGGAAATACTTATAAAGATTCTACAGGAAAACCTACTAATGGTTCAACAACTGGTACACATTTGCATCTAGGTATTCGTGTAAATGATGAATACCTTAACCCTTTAAGCTTATTTGAAAATAAATAATTAATATATAAAACAAATCTCGCTTCGCGAGACCTTTTCTCTACATCTTAAAGTTTGCTATCTAAATTCAAGGTCTCAAAGAAGCGTA
>CANRGE010000017.1 GCA_947630065.1 uncultured Clostridia bacterium | reverse complement strand
TTCTATTATTTCTTTCTATCTGTGTGTGTGTGTGTGTGTGTGTGTGTGTGTGTGTGTTACAACTTCAACGTTTTTCATCTTTCGCTTATCTCCTTTTTTTATTATAAAGAAATTATATATCTCTCCTATTTTTCTGTCAATTATTATTTTAGCATTTTAAATATTTTTTTATTTCTTCTAATGCTTTTTTTCTACTACTTCTTTTATTTTTTTCTTCTTGCGTTAATTCTGCTACTGTTCTTCCATCTTCTATTTCAAATATTCTATCATAGTCGAATCCATTTTCTCCTCTTGCTATTTGTGCTATGTAGCCATTTTCTTCACCAATTTTCGTTATTTCTTCTCCATCTTGTGAAATATATGCCATACATGTAACATGTTTTGCTTTTCTTCTTTGTTTTGGCAATCCTTTCATTTTTTCTAATATGTATTTATTTCTTTCTTCTGCAAATTCTCTTGTTTGCTTTTGTTCTCCTAATATTCTTGCTGTTTTTACACCTGGCCATCCATTGTATTCTTCTATTTCATAACCACTATCATCTGCTAATGTTGGCAATTTTGTTGCTTTATGTACTTGTCTTGCTTTTATTAGGGCATTTTCTTCAAATGTGTTTCCATCTTCTATTATTTCTTCGTCAAATCCCGCTTCTTTCATTGATATTATTTCATGTTCATTTAATATTTGTTTTATTTCTCTTATTTTTCCTATATTTGTTGAAGCAACAACTATTTTCATATTTATTTTCATTCCTTTCATGGTTTGCTTCTATGAAATGCACAAATTTGGTTGGAAAAGAATTAAATTTGATATAACCAAAATTGTAATTATTTTTTAACCTTAAAAACTAATGATATGTTCATACATTTTTATAGCGTAATTATCTGTCATTCCTGACATATAATCTATAATTGCTTTTTTATATTCGTTTTCATCTTGTGAAATTTTATAAATTATTTTATTTTTATTATAACTATTATTTCCTAAATCCCAATAATTCTTTATCCACTCTAAGAATTCAGAGAATAGTTCTGGGTAATCATATTTCATTTCTTCTAGTTTGTTTTCTGTTTTCTCTTTTTCATATCCCTCTTTTAATTTATTAAATATTTCTGTTAATACTATTTTAAAATATCTATCTGATGGTTCTATTTTTTTATTTAAATAAATATTTTTATAATTAAATTTCTTTAATTCATTTAATAATTTAAAGTTTTCATTTGAAAATGTTAAGCCTTTTTCTAATGAACTATTTTCGTATAAATCATTTATTAATTCATGTATTAATGTTGTATTGTTTATTACTTTTCTATTATATTTTTTATATATTTCTTCTAACTCTTTTAGTGTTTCTTTATTTAATATTTTTAATGTTATTGCATCTTCTATATCTCTACATATGTACGAAATTTTATCTGATATTTTTACAACACATGCTTCCCAAGTGTATGGAGCAAATTGATTTGGATGTTTATATTCTTCTAAATTTATATATTCTTCTCTTGGTCTTAAGCAATTTTCATCAATTTCTCCACAATGAGATATTATTCCATCTCTTACCGCATATGTTAAATTTAAATTCTTTTTATTTCCTTGTTCATCTTCTAATAATTCTATGTTATCTACAAAATTAAGTCCATTTTTTTCGTGCCAAAATGATTTGCCTATTTCTTGTTGTGATATTTCTGATAATACTTTTTCTCCTTTATGTCCAAATGGAGAATGTCCAATATCATGTGATGCGCCTATTGCTCTTGTTAATTCTATATTTAGTCCTAAACTTTTAGCTATTGTAGAACTTATAGATTCCACATAATTTACATGTTCTATTCTTGTACAAATATGGTCATTTGATGGTGAAAAAAATACTTGTGTTTTATGTTTTAATCTTCTATATGCTAATGAGTGTATTATTCTATTATAATCTCTTTCAAATTCACTTCTTATTTCATTTTCTCTTTTATATAGTTTAGCCTCTCTTTTTATACAATTATTCCATTTTTTGCTATCATCATATGTTGCTTCTTTTGCAAATTTTTCTTCCACTTATTTCCCCTCCTAAAAAAGTAAATCATAGATATTTATTGTAATAAAGCGACATGGTTAATACTCTTTAATTTTTAGACTATTACATGTCGCTAATTTGTTAATTATTTTCTTTATTATCTTCTTTTTTTCTTATTAAGATTAATGGTGTTAATTCTTTTCCTTGTCCTGAAGGATTATCTTTTATTAATCCTTTTAATTGTTCTTTTGTTAATTGTATATCATCTGAATATCCTAATATTTCTTGTCCTAAATCATTTGCATCTACAAGCATAGTAGATATTCCTAATTTTTCTTTTATTTCATTACATACTGCTGTTGGATTTTCTGGTAGTTTTATTCCTATGTCTCCATATTCTTTCCAAACATGATCATAGAATCCATCTAAGCCACTAACTTCTTGTCCTACTATTTCATAAAATACACCTTTTTTTCCAAATAACTTAGTTATTGCACTTGCAATACTTGCCCATAATACTTTTAAAAGTCCAACTGTATCTATTGCATATTGCATTTTAATTGTTTCTCCAACTCCTACACCTGTTGTTGGGTGTGATGCAAATTTAGATAAAAATTTTGCCCAAAATCCTATTTTTATATCTTCTCTTCTTACTATTCTATTTTGGCAAAGAGCTATTATTTTTTCACTACTAGATATTATATCTCCCTCTTGATATATTGGTAAAACATATTCTTTAAATACATCTATATATGATTCACCTTGTTTTATAAATCTTGTTTTTATAGCATGTCTTAAATAAACTTGTCCGTCTACTTCTATTTCAACTTTTTTTCCTTCATTTGCGTAAAATTCCATTTTGTTCCTCCTAATTATAATTATTATACATATAATATAATTTTTTTGCATATAATATTTGTATACCCACTTGTATATTAAATATTGTATTATAATATAATTATTAAACATAATTTTAAACAATTTTTAATATATACTTGACATTTAGCTATAAACATATTATACTATTTTAGTACATCGCGAGGTGGAGCAGTTGGCAGCTCGTTGGGCTCATAACCCAAAGGTCGGTGGTTCGAGTCCACCCCTCGCAACCAAATTTTAAACGGATTTTAATCCGTTTATTTTTTTGCCTACAAGCATTTCCTACAAAAAATTTATAAAGCCATTTTAATATGCAACACTTTTATACTATGTGTATCAATTTTTATATATTAAATCATAACTTGCAAATTTATTCAACTTTTTTATCAAATTTATAATGAGATACTGTTAATCAATAGAAATAATAAGATAAAAAACGAGTTCGACCCTGAGAAGCGACAGCGCCATAATGCTTTTGCTGAGAATAGTGTGTCTCTTTAGTTGTTAAAACCAACTTGTCTATAACGCCTTGGAGAACGGAATTTTTTAGCTTATTATTTCTATTGTTCTGGTTATATTTTATAATAAGATAAAAAACGAGTTCAACACAAGAGATGCGACAGTGCCACAATTGTTTTTGCTTAAGAATAGTGTGTCTCTGTATTTTTTAAAACTACTTTATCTATAACGCCTTGGAGAACGGAACTTTTTAGCTTATTATTTCTATTGTTTTTTTCATTTTTTCCAACACTTTGCTGTGTATGATATATAACTTTAATTCTAATATACTGATAAAACCTTGAAGTATAACTTCAAGGTTTTATTCTACACATATTCATTCATTTAAAAATATTAAAAGTCCCAAAAATCCAAATTTTCTTGACATTTCGATTCCAACTCTGAAATCTTTCTTACATTTTCTTTATCTGTAATTCTTACGCGTTCTTGGAATTTTAAGCTTCTCATTATATCCCGAATTTTATAATTTGTTATATAAGACAAACTATTTTCATCTATCAGCTTTTCCATTTGCGCTAAATACTTTTTTAGATTAGTCTCTAAATTGTCTGGATCTTGCTTTTTCTGCTCTACTATATTGAACACTGGTATATCAAGTTCGATTTTTAGAGACAGTGTTAAACTAATATCTGAATAAGAGTGCATTAATTCTTCGTATATTTCGTGTATTTCTTTATTGTCTTTTGAAAATTGTGCAAAATACTCTTTTGCTTTACTCCTAGTTTCAGCCAATAACTCTAGAAATTCATAATATTGACGATTTCTAGTTTCTATAGGCGTTTCTTCTATGAATACTACTTCCTTACTAGCTTGTACATCTTCTAGTTTTTCTATGTAGTCTTCGTAAAGCATATTAGCTTTTTCTATGTACTCCTCTTCTATCTGTTTTTTTGTTTCAATTACACCGCTGTTATATGCATACCTATATGTTAGCACTATAAAAAGTCCTATTATGCATACTAGTATTAGAACTGAATACCATGGCATATTGCCATTTTTATTTGTCCGGTTTTCCATTGTTACATTGTTATTAGTTGTATTAGTTTCCATTGTTTTTCCTCCTATTATTAACAATATGAATATGTGTATATTGCTTTGTTAACAACAGTTATTTTACTGTTGTTATGCAATGCTAGTTACCATAATTTTACCATATTTTAACTTATTTTTCAAGCTATTTACATTTTTATATACTTGTGATATATATTTAATATTAGGAGGTTTTTGTAATGTTAAACATTAGTAATTTAAAAAATATTATATCTTGGATTTTGTATATTATTATTGCAATTATTATTGCTCTTTTAATTAGATATTTTTTTGTTACTCCAACAGTTGTAAAAAATGTTTCTATGAAACCTACTTTAATTGAAAATAATAGATTAATTTTAAACAGAGCTTTTAGAACTTTTCATAAAGAACCACAAAGATTTCAAATAGTTACTTTTGAAGCTCCTTCTAATTATAATACTCCTAATTATGAAATGGATATAAATGATGTTGTAGCAAAATATAATAATGAGCCAAAAGGAATTTTTAGAAAATTTATATATTATGTTTTAGAAATTAATAAAGTTAGTTATATTAAGCGTGTTATAGGTTTACCTGGTGAACATTTAAAAATTTATGATGGAAAAGTGTATATAAATGATGAACTTTTAACAGAAGATTATTTAGCAAATAATATATATACTACTTCTGGAAATGGAATATATACAGATGTTATTATTCCTGATGGATATGTTTTTGTTATGGGAGATAATAGACCACAAAGTTCTGATTCTAGAAAATTTGGATGTATTCCTATAGAAAAAATTGAAAGTTCTGTTTCTTTTCGTTTTTGGCCTTTAAATGTATTTGGAAAAGTACATTAATTTTTATATAAGCCATACTTGAAAGTATATATTTAGTATGGCTTAATTTATTTTAATACAAGATACTTTTTCAAGTTTTATTACATACAAATTACATTTTTATATATTTTTATTTACATTTTATGGTATTTTGTTTATTTTTATTTCATTTAATTATATAATGCCATTATATTTATAGTAAAGGTGATATTATTGGAAAACAAAATTTATGATTTAACGGCTCCTCAAAGGTCAATATTATATACCGAAAAATATTATAATGGTAGTAGTGTTAATAATATTTGTGCTACTGAGTTTATTAAAGAAAAAATAGATTTTGATGCATTAAAGACTACTATTCGTTTATTAGTTACTAATAATGATATTTTTAATTTTAAATTACATTTAATAGATAATACTTTAAAACAAGAACTAAAAAAATGTGATTTTGAGGATGTTGAAATAGTTTCTTTAAATTCAATTGAAGATGTTCATATTCTAGAAAATAATATGATGAAACATGTTTTTGATTTAGAGAAATCCGAGTATTTTGAATTTAAATTATTTAGACTTAGTGATAATACAGGTGGTGTTATTTTAAATATTCACCATCTATTTGGCGATTCTTGGACACTAGGTCTTGTTGCTAATGAAATTATACGAATTTATAATTGCTTAATAAATAATTTAGAACTTAATTTTGATAATTCTTTTTCTTACATAGATTATATTAATGCTGAAAAAGAATATATTAATTCTAAAACTTTTTTAAGTGATAAAGATTATTGGAATTCGAAGTTTAAAACTATTCCTGACCATGCGTATATTCCTTCTGAAAAATATTCTAATAAGCTAGACTTTTCGTGCAAAGCTAATAGATTATCTTTTGAGATAGATAAAAATATTATGTCTAAAATTAATAATTTGTGTGCTACTTTAAAAATTTCTACATTTAATTTTTTTATGGCAGTATATTCTTTATATTTAGGAAAAGTAAGCAATACAAATGATTTTGTTATTGGCACTCCTATTTTAAATAGAACTAATTTTAAACAAAAACATACTATGGGTATGTTTATTAATACTGTCCCTGTACGTATTAATTTAGATAAAGATGATAATTTTAAAGACTTTGTAACAAACATTTCTACTGATTTTATTACTACTTTAAGACATCAAAAATATTCTTATCAACATCTTTTAGAAGATTTAAGAAGTACAAATAGCAATATTTCTAATTTGTATGATATATTAATTTCTTATCAAATTACTAATGCAAATAGCGAAAATTGCATAGATTATGAAACAAGTTGGTCTTTTAATGGAAATAGTGCAGATGATTTACAAATTCATATTTATGATATTAATAATACTGGCTCTGCCACAGTAGCATATGATTATAAAGTTTCTAAATATAATGAAATTGATATAAATAATTTTCATTTACGAATTTTAAATATAATAAATCAAATATTAGATAATAACTCTATTGGATTACATGATATTGAACTTATATGTGAAGATGAAAAAAATTCTATAATATCTTGTAATACATTAGCTAACAATTATAAAAATAGTGTAATTGAATTAATTGAAGAAGTTACAAAAAATAATCCTAATAGTATTGCTATTAGTTTTAATAATGTTTGTATTACTTATTCTGAATTATTATCTAGAGTATATAAATTGTCTAATTATTTATTAAGTAAAAATATACAGGCTAATTCTAATATAGGTATTTTAACTTGTAGGAATATTGATACTATTGTTGGTATTCTTGCAATTATGAAAATTAATTGCACTTTTGTTCCTATTGATGTTGAATATCCTACTGAAAGAATTAATTATATGATAGAAACTTCTTTAGTAGATACTATTTTATACAGTTCTGCTAAACTAACTTTTGATAATAATTCTTTAAATTTTATTGATATTAATTACGAGTCTTATCAAAATTATAACAATATAGTTAATAATAGTTTTGATTATAATTATGATAATAATTTATATATAATTTTTACTTCTGGTTCTACTGGAAAACCAAAAGGTGTTACTCTTTCACATAAAAATATGCTTAATTTATTAAGTTTTGAAAAAAATAACACTTTTATTTTTGATGATAGTATTAATCATAAAGTTTTACAATTTGCTACAATGAGCTTTGATGTTAGTTATCAAGAAATTTTTTCTACTCTTACTACAGCATCTACTCTTGTTTTAATTGATGACACTTCTAGAAAGAATATACAAAAATTATGTAATACTATAATTGAAAATAATATAGATATTTTATTTATTCCACCAGCATATTTAAAATTGCTTGTAGAAGATTTAGATATCGTAAATAAATTATCTTTAACTTTAAAAAATATAATTACTGCTGGTGAAGCATTAATTTTGACAGACGGAACAAGAAAATTATTAGATTTAGGTGTTAAAATTCATAATCATTATGGACCTGCTGAAACTCATGTTGCCACAACATATACATTAACAAATTCTAATGTGGCAGATACTGTTCCTATTGGTACTCCTATTAATAATTGTAATGTATATATTTTAAATGATTATAAAAAACTTTGTCCTAAATATTGTGTAGGAGAAATTGCAATTGCTGGAGAATGTGTTGGAAATGGTTATTTTAATAATGTTTCCGCTACTTGTGAAAATTTTGTAGAAGATATTTTTAATAAAGATTCTAAAATGTATTTAACAAGAGATTTAGGATATATAGATTATTCTGGCATTATACATTATGTTGGTAGAAAAGATTTTGCACTAAAGATTAATGGTTTTAGAATTGAACTTTCTGAAATAGATAATGTTTTACAAAAATATGAAGGTGTTAATTCTTGTATTACTTGTGTACAAGTTGATTATGGTGTAAAACACATTATTACATATTATACAGGTCCAAACGAAATTACTGAGGATGTATTATTAAACTATTTAAGAAGTATTTTGCCTTTTTATATGATACCTAAAAGAGTAGTATTTTTAAAGAGTTTACCTATTAATAATAATGGAAAAATCGCTAGAAATCTTTTGCCAAAAATTAATTTGACAGATAGTTATAATGAATATGAGGAAGTTTCTACACCTACCCAAACTGTTTTGCAAGAAATATTTAAAAAACTTTTAAATGTAGAAAAAGTTGGTGCAAATTATAACTTTTTTGAAATAGGTGGAGATTCTTTAATTGCAATTAAATTGTGTTCTATAATTTCTGAAAAATTTAATATAAATATTGAAGTAAAAGATATTTTTAATATGCCTATATTAAAAGATTTAGCTAATTTTATAGATAATCATAATAGTAATAATAATATATTAAAATTAGTAAAAGCTCCAAAAAGTGAATATTATCCATTATCTTCTGCTCAAAAGAGAATTTATTATGCAAGTTTAGCTTCTGAAAATCCACTTTTATACAATATTTGTGGTGGAGTAATTTTTGATAATATTTTAGATTCATCAAAAGTAAAAGATTGTTTTAATAGTATTATTAAATTACATAGTGCTTTTAGAACTCGTTTTGAAATTATAGATAATGAACCAAAGCAAGTGGTTTTAGACCATGTTGATTTTGATATTGAAATATTTAATGAAGATGAAAAAAATGTTAATGATATTGTAAATAATTTTCCAAAAAAATTTAATTTTGAAAATGCTCCTTTATTAAGAGTAGGAATATATTATTTAAATAATGAAAAAACGTTAATTGTAATTGATTCTCATCACATAGTTTTAGATGGTACTTCACTTAATATTTTATTTAATAATTTTTATAATATTTATTTTAATGATGTTATAGAAATTCTACCTCTATCTTATTGTGATTATGCTGTTTGGGAAAATAATTATATAAATAGTTCAGAGATTACACCATACTTAAATTATTGGACTTCTAAATTTAATAATTTAGAGATTTCTCCAATTAATTTACCTTATAAAAAAATAGATGAACAAATTTCTTATAACGGTAATGTGATTTCTAAAAAAATAAGTAAAGAATTATTTGATAAATTATCTGAACTTTCTAAAAATTTAGGAATTTCTAATTATATGCTATTTTTATCTTGTTTTTATATTTTACTTAACACATATACAAATCAAGATGAAATTATAGTTGGAACTCCTATTGCAAATAGACAATTTATGAATGCTAATAGTATTATTGGTATGTTTGTTAATAATTTACCTATTTATTCAAAAATAGATAAAAATATTTCTATTGGTGATTTTATTAATAATATAAAAAATACTGTATTAGAAGCCTTGGCAAATCAAAATGTACCATATGATTTGTTAGTTAAAAGTTTAAATTTAAAAAATATTAATTTATTTGATGTAATGTTTATATATCAAAATATTTATGATGATAATTCTAAGTTTGCAAATATAGTTCGTGCAAATACAAATACTTCTAAATTTAATTTGTCTTTAGAATTTATTCCTACATCATATACATTATTTTTAGAATATAAAACAGAACTTTTTGATATAGAATTTGTAGATTCATTACTTTTAAACTTTATTCACATTTTAGAGATAATTGTTGATAATATAAACACAAAAATATCTGATTTGTGTATTATTAGAGATGAAGAAAAAAATAAATTATTAAATGAATTTAATAATACAAATGTTGCTTTTAATGATTATAATATTTCTCAAAAAATTGAGGAAAATGCTATGAATTTTCCTAATAATATTGCTGTTATTTTTGAAAATTCAAGTTATACATATGATGAATTAAATAAAAAAGCTAATCAATTTGCTAATTATTTAATTACACTTGGAGTTAATAAGGGCGATACTTTATCTATTATGTTAAAGCGTTCAGAAAATTTAATTATTACAATTTTAGCTTGTTTAAAATTGGGAGTTATATATACATTAATTGACTATACATTTCCTGAAGAAAGAATTCGTTATATTAAGGAAAATTCAAATAGTAAATTTATTATAACTTATAAAGATTTAGTTGATTTTACTTTTGATAATTCTATATTTATGGATGAATTGAATTTTGATAATTTTTCTAATAATAATTTAAATATAGTAGTTGAAAATACTGCTCCTTTATGCTTAATTTATACTTCTGGTTCTACTGGTGAGCCTAAGGGTGTAATTTTAAGACGAAATAGTTTTGTTAATTTAATGTTTGCATTTGATTTAGATATGAATATTTCATTATATAAAAATATTTTATCTATTGCAAATGTTGGTTTTGATATGTTTTTAGTAGAGATATTTTCAGCATTATTCTTTGGAAATACTATAGTTTTAGCAAATGAATTAGAACAAAAAGAGCCAACAAAAATTGCTTCATTAATTAAAAATAATAATGTCGAATTTTTTGTAATGACTCCTTCTAGAGTTGAATTACTATTATCTGATGGTATTTCTGACTGTTTAAAAAATGTAAAAGCATTTCAACTTGGTGGTGAAGTATTTACTCCTCAATTATATTTACAATTACAAAAAAATACTAATGCTAGAATGTATAATGGATATGGACCTACTGAAACAACTGCTTGTGTTTGCAATAAGTTAGTTTCAATGGATGATATAAATATTGGTAAACCAATTTCTAATATAAAAATATATATATGTAATAATAATTTACAACTTTGCCCTATTGGTGTTGTTGGTGAAATTTGTGTTGCTGGTATTGGTGTGTCTAATGGTTATTTTAATAATGAAAAAGCTAAAAAAGCTTCATTTGTTAAAAATCCATTTGGAGATGGTTATATTTATAAAACTGGCGATTTAGGTAAATATAATTTTAATGGTGATATAACTTATATTGGAAGACGTGATAATCAGGTTAAATTAAGAGGTTTAAGAATTGAGCTTTCTGAAATTGAAAATAATATAAATGCTATTGATGGTATTTCTAATTCAACAGTTTTATGTATAGATAATTCTTATCTTGTTGGATTTTATGTTTCTAAAGTAGAGCTTGATAGTTCTTTTGTTAGAAATATACTTGCAAAAAGTTTACCTACATATTTAATACCACGAAAACTAATTCATTTATATGAATTACCACTAAATAATAATGGTAAAATTAACAAATTTGAGCTTCGTAAGTTAATAGATTCTACTAATTTAAGTAATGCACCTATTTGCGTTCCACCAGAAAATGATACACAAAAATTATATTGTGATATATGGGCTAAGCTTTTAGGTACAAATATTGGTATTGATGATAATTTATTTGAATTTGGTGCAGATTCTTTACTTGCAATTAAATTTAAAATAGAATTATTATCACATAATATTAATATATCTTATTCTGATATATTTAAGTATAAAACAATTAGGCAATTATCTGAAAATGTTGAACATATAGATAGTTCTTCGGAGCTTACCAATTACGATTATACTAAAATAAATAATTTACTTAATAATTCTTTTTCAAATAATATGGTTTCTTTTTCTACTTCACAAGATGTTCTTTTGTTAGGTGGAAATGGATATGTTGGTATGCATATAATTTATAGCTTTATTAAAAATTGCTCTGGAAGAATTTATTGTATTGTTAGAAATAAAGATGACCAAACTGCCCAAGAGAGATTTTTACATATAATGCATTTCTATTTTGGTAATATTTTAGATGATTTTATAAATAAAAGAATTATTATTATTGAAGGAGATATTTTAAAAGAAAATTTTGGTTTGAGTTTGAAAGATTATTTATGGCTTTCTAATCATGTTGATACTATTATAAATTCCGCTGCTAATGTTAAACATTTTGGAGATTTTGAAAAGTTTAAAAGCATTAATTTAGATTCACTTTATGGAATAATTGATTTTTGCTTAAAATACAATAAAAGATTAATTCAAATTTCATCTTTAAGTGTTTCTGGAAATGCATTTTTAGATAATTCTACAATTTCATCTAAAAATATTGTTGAAGATACGAATTTTTCTGAAAAAGATTTATTTATTAATCAATCTTTAGATAATGTTTATACAAAGTCTAAGTTTGAAGCTGAAAGATTAATTTTAGAAAAAATTATTAATGATGGATTACATGCTCAAATTTTAAGACTTGGAAATATAACTAGCAGATTTTCTGATGGTAAATTTCAAATTAATCCTGAAGAAAATGCTTTTGCAAATAGAATTAAAGCTTTAATAAGTTTTAAAACTTTACCTGACTATATTTTAGATTCATATATGGAATTTACACCTGTTGATGAGTGTGCTGATTGTATAATAAATATTTTGAATAGTTATTATTTAAATAATTATATATATCATATTTACAATAATAATCATATTTACTTTAAGGATTTTGTAAAAATGTTAAATGATTATGGATTTAATATTTCTGTTAAAGATGAAAAGAGCTTTTTAGATATTGTTAATGATTCTATAAATAAAAATGAACCAAATATATCAAGAATTATTAATGATTTTGATGAAAATAAGAGATTAAATTATGATTCTAATATAAAAATTGAATCTGAACTTTCTAGAAATGCTTTGAAAGTGTCTGGATTTAAATGGAATGTTATAGATTATACTTATATAAAAAAATATTTAGATTATTTGAAAAATATTAATTTTATATAAATAATGGAGGTTTTCATTATGGAAAATATGCAATATTTATTATTTTTACTAATATCTATGTTTTTAGGCCTTGGCGTTTTATATATTATAAGCTTATATAAGGGTTCTAATAAACAAATTAAACTTGTAATGTCACTTTTGGTTGCTGCATCTTCTGTTTGGTGTTTAAGTTTAATTTTCCAAATATTATTCCAAAACACTAATATTTCAAAAACAACATTTGAGGGATTTGCATCTTTTGGTGCCTGCTTTCTTCCCTTGCTTGTGTTGTTTTTGGGAATTACTTTTACACAAACTAAGTTTAAATTTAAATGGTATTACTCCTTTCTTTTTATAATACCTATTGTATCAACTATTTTAATGTTTACAAATGATGCACACCATTTATTTTATACGCATTACTCAATATATTTATTTGATACTACATACGGTCCTTATTTTGCAGTTCACTCAATTTTTTCTTATGGTTGCTTATTTATAGGATTGTTAATATTATTTATTTATAGTATTCGAAATGCAGGATTTTTTTCTAGACAGTCTTTGCTTTTAGTATTGGGTACTCTTATTCCTATAGTTGTTAATTTATTAGGCTTTTTAGGGGTTATTAATGCTAATGTTTACATTACTCCTATTACTTTCTCTTTTGCATTATATATTTATGCTGTTGCTATATTTAAGTTTAAATTTATAAGTGTTGCACCAATTGCTTTGCAAAGAGTTGTTGATAGAATGTCTGATTGTTATATGGTTCTTAATGAAGATAATATTATTACAGATTTTAATAAAACTTTATTAACATCATTTAATTTACGCGAAAAAGATGTTAGAAATACAGATATAGTTACTTTAATTAAAACTATTGGTGAAAAAAATATTGATATAAATTTATTATTGGAGGCTTTGAAAAAGGTTAAATCAACAACAGATACTTTAAATTATAGAACTGAATTTTCAAGTATTGATAAATATTTTAATATAGAAGTAAATAGTATTAACTCAAAAGGTTCGTTTTTAGGTACTCTTATATTATTAAAAGATGAAACTCAACATTATAAAGATATGAATATTATAAAGTCTAATCAAGATTTGTTAATGGAAAAAGAGCGTCTTGCTTCTCTTGGTGAATTAATTGGTGGAATTGCACACAACCTAAAAACTCCAATTATGTCTATAAGTGGTGCTGCTGAGGGACTGTCGGATTTAGTTAAAGAATATGATTCTTCTATTGATGACCCTGAGGTAAATTCTCAAGACCACCATGATATTGCAAAAGATATGAATGAATGGATAGAAAAAATAAAAACTCATACTTCATATATGTCTGATGTAATTACTGCTGTTAAAGGACAAGCTGTTAATTTAAATGCTAGCAATGAAGTTTCAAACTTTACAATAGAAGAATTAGTAAAAAGAGTTTCTATTCTTATGAAACATGAATTAAAAGCTAATTTAATAGATATGAATATTTCTGTTAATGTAGACCCTAATTTAAAAATTGATGGAAATGTTAATAGTCTTGTACAGGTTATTAATAATATGATTTCTAATGCTATTCAATCTTATAATGGAAAAACTAATGAGAATATTGATTTAATAATATCTAATTATGATGAACACAATATTGGTATTTCTATAAAAGATTATGGATGTGGAATGTCTAAAGAAGTACAAAGTAAATTATTTAAGCAAATGGTTACTACAAAAGGTAAAAAAGGTACTGGTTTAGGATTATTTATGTCTTATTCTACAATACGTGGTAATTTTAAAGGAAATGTAAAATTTACTTCTGAAGAAAATAAAGGAACAACATTTATTATAATTCTTCCTTATAATGCTTAAATTTGACTTGCTTTTATTTATATTTACTAATATAATCTATATATAATACTATTTTAATAGGAGGTATATATGCGAAAAGGAATACAAGCACAGGCTTCAAATGGCTATAAAATAATAGTAGTTGATGATGAAATTGGAATTATAGATTCTTTATCTATATTTTTAAAACGTTCTGGTTATGAATTTACTGGAGTTACTGACCCATTAGAGGCTATTGAAAAAGTAAAAAATGAACATTTTGATTTAATGTTGTTAGACTTTATTATGACTCCAATTCATGGAGATAAAGTTGTTGAAGAAATACGTAAATTTAATAAAGAATTATATATTTTATTACTTACAGGTCACAAGGATTTAGCTCCACCTTTGGAAACAATTAGACGATTAGACATTCAAGGTTATTGTGAAAAAAGTGATAAATTTGACCAATTATTACTCTTAATAGAATCTGGTATAAAAGCAATTTCTCAAATGAATTTAATAAAGGAAATTAATACCGAGTTAAAAGAGGCAAATGAACAACTCGAGAAAGCTTATATTGAAAGTATTGAAACTTTAAGATATACAGTTGAGGCAAAAGATAAATATACCAAAGGTCATTCAGATAGAGTTGCTGCATATTCTGTACTTATAGGAAAAAAACTTGGTCTTTCTGAGGAAGATTTACATACTTTACAAATTGGTGGTTTATTCCACGATATTGGAAAAATTGGTGTACCTGATAGTATTTTACTAAAAAATGCAAAATTAACAGATGATGAATATTCAGAAATAAAAAATCATCCTACTATTGGTGCTCATATTCTTTCTAATGCTACAATTTTTAAAGATTTGTTACCTATAGTTAAACATCATCATGAAAGATATGATGGGCATGGTTATCCAAGTCAGTTAAAAGGTGAAGATATTCCATATCTTGCTAGAATTGCTGCGATTGCAGATACATTTGATGCTATGACTTCAAAAAGACCTTATAGAGATGCTCTTTCTTTAGAAACTGTTCTATCAGAAATAGAACGTTGTAAAGGAACTCAGTTTGATCCTAATATTGCAGATGCTTTTATTGATATTTTAAAAAATAGTTATGATGAAATAGAAAAAATACAGAAGTCTACCGAATATGCGGTTGTGTAGAAGAACAAATCTCGCTTCTTTGAGACCTTTTCTCTACATCTTAAAGTTTTCTATCTAAATTCAAGGTCTCAAAGAAGCGTAAAGATTTGTTGACGCGAAAATTTACTTTGTAAATTTTCTGTGCAATTTTATTTTTTTATATAATAGGAAAGTAGAACTTTCCTATTATATAAAAAATTTAACATTGTATGCAAAGTTTGTTGTGTGCAATGTTATTTTTTTATTGAATATTATTGAGGTTTTGGAATATATATAAATAAAAACTCGTTTTTTATTCAATTATTATTAATATTATTAAAACCAAAGAAAAAAATAAAATAAAAAACGAGTTCGACCCTGAGAAGCGACAGCGCCATAATGCTTTTGCTGAGAATAGTGTGTCTCTTCACTTCTTAAAACCAACTTGTCTAAAACGCCTTGGAGAACGGAATTTTTTATTTTATTTTTTCTATTGGTTTCTATTAAAATAAAATAATTTCTATAAATTGTTTTTTATTGACTTATTTTGTTATATGTTGTAATATTTAGTTGGATTATATCTAATTTTGAAAATAAAAGGAGGTTTTTATTATGACATCTGCAAATATTAGAGCAAATGCACGTGAAGCACTTAAAGGAAAATGGGGAAAGGGAGCTATACTAACATTAGTATATGTATTGGTTTGTTTTGCAATTTCTTTTGTTTTAAATCTTATTCCTTTTATAGGTGGAGTAGCATCTATTATAATTTCATTACCTTTATCTTATGGATTTATAGCTTGCTTTATAAAACTAAAAAGGGGTGAAGATTTTACTTATACAGACTTTTTACAAATTGGATTTTCTTCTTTTTCAAAAGTTTGGGCTGTATTTGGTAATATAGTTACAAAATTGATAATTCCAATAGCTATATTTATTGTTTTTGTAGTTATATTGGCTTTTGGTGCAGCAGCTACTACTACATCTGGAATTTTAGGTGGTTCTGCTGAAGCTACTGTTGGTTTTTCATTTGTTACTATTATAGGACTTATTGGATATATTGCATCACTTATATACATAACAATTAAAGGCTATTTATATTCTTTATCTTATTATTTATTATATGATAACGAAACTATGTCTGGTAAAGAAATAGTTGAAGAAAGTGCTAGATTAATGAATGGAAATAGATGGAGCTTCTTTTGGTTAAGCTTAACATTTATTGGATGGGCTATACTTTCAGCATTCACACTATATATTGGTTGTTTATGGCTAATTCCATATATTATGGTATCTTTTGTATGTTTCTACGAATCTTTAAAAGGTAGTACTACATCTACACAAAAAGCTGTAGAAGAAACAACAGACAATCCAATAAAAACAGAAGAATAAAAAATTTAATTTTATTTTAATATTATAGTACAAACCACTTAAGCATTAGCTTAAGTGGTTTATAGGATTCTTTGTTATTCGGTTTAAAATTGCAATACCCAATACTGTTTACCTGTCTTTCCCTTTTTACTTGTACAACAATCAAGTCTAGAATCTAATTCTATTTCTTCTAATACATCATAGACTTCCTTTTCTACTTGATACAAATCCCAAGTTTCCGTTCCCATCCCTTTCGTTTTTCGAATGAGTGCTACATGATCACCATCTTTTTGCAGCATGCTGTCTATTAAGGCTTGTTTTATTGAACCTAAATCTGCAATAATAAGTGGTATCCGGGTAATATCTTCAAGAATTTTTGTATGAAGTATTTTGTTGTATTTAGACTCATCTAGTATATTCCAGCTTTCTGTATCTATGTCAATTTGCATAGACATAGCTGAAATGAATCTGTCTTGATAGCCTAAAATAGCATTTGTTATTGCCTGTATTTGTTCTTCCCGTGTCATAACAATCTCTCCTTTTTGTATACTTGTTTATAGTGACGTGTTACATTATATCATATTTTTCTTAATATGTAAACTAAAACAAATCTCGCTTCGCGAGACCTCTTCTTTACATCTTAAAGTTTGCTATCTAAATTCAAGGTCTCAAAGAAGCGTAAAGATTTGTTGACGCGAAAATTTACAAAGTAAATTTTCTGTGCAATGTTATTTATTTAATATAATAGGAAAGTAGAACTTTCCTATTATATTAAATAGGCTAGCCAAAAAAAGCTAGCCTATTGGATTTTTACTGCTGATTATTTAACTATATTTTTTTGTACTAATAACACAACCAAGCCCTGCAATAAATATGCTTATGATAGTTAATATTATGGTATATATAATACCAAATATTATACTTTGTGTAATCCATGAACATCTTATTGCTAAAAATATTGTCACTAATATAAATAACATACTTAGTTCTTGACCTCTAAATGAAGCTTTACTTTTTGTTATTCTTCGTTTTAGATAGCTAATGAACATTAGTAAGCAATATATACCTGTTACAATAAACCATCTTTTCATGTACTTTCGTATTATTGGCATTTTTTCTGGTTTGGTTTGCTTTAATGTTACAACTTTAACTATCTTTTCAGGCTTTTCTGTTTTTTGTGGCTCTCTTAGTATTATAGGTTCTTCTTGAATTTCCTGAAAGTTGTAGCTTACAATATTGGGTTGTTGTTTTTTCCGTCCTGATAATAACATTACTAATAAAATTATAAGTAATATCAAAACAGTAATCATTAGTATAATTATAGTTGCAATAATCCGCTTCTTCTTTTTTCTTCTCATGAAGATTCTCCTTTTCTAATGTGTATATTTTTACACATTCATAACAACTCGTACATAATTGTACTTACACACTTGGTTTCTATTTAATTATACCATTTTTGCCATTTTATGTAAAGGTGTTCTGTCTTTACTAAATCTTCATACTCAATTTTACTTTTTGCCTTTCTTGGTCTATTCCTATTACTTTTACTTTTACAATATCTCCTACAGATACTACATCTGATGGATTTTTTACAAATCCTTGACTCATTTCAGAAATATGTACAAGTCCATCATGTTTTACTCCTATATCTACAAATGCCCCAAAATCTATTACATTTCTTACTGTTCCTGTTAATATCATTCCTTCTTTTAAGTCTTCTAGTTTTAGTACATCTTGTCTTAATATTGGTTTTGGCATTTCTTCTCTTGGATCTCTTCCTGGTTTTGATAACTCATTTATTATATCTTGTAGTGTCATCTCTCCTACATTTAATTCTTGTGCTGTTTTTGCTACATTTATTTTAGCCAATTTTTCTTTTATTTCTTTTAGGCTTTCTGGATTTATAAGTTGTTTTACATCATACCCTAATTTTTCTAATAAGTTAATTGCAACTTCATAACTTTCTGGGTGAACACCTGTTACTTCTAAAGGATTTTCTCCATCATATATACGTATAAATCCTGCACATTGTTCATATGCAACTTTTCCTAATTTAGGTACTTTTAAAAGTTCTTTTCTACTTTTAATTTTTCCATGTTCGTCTCTGTATTTTACTATGTTTTTACTTATTGTTTTATTTAACCCTGATACATATGACAATAATGATGGTGTTGCTATATTTATATCTACTCCTACTTTATTTACTGCGTCTTCTACTACTCCTGTTAGGCTTTCTTCTAGCCTTTTTTGATTTACATCATGTTGATATTGTCCTACCCCTATAGCTTTTGGTTCTATTTTTACAAGTTCTGCTAATGGATCTTGTAAACGTCTTGCTATTGATATTGCTCCTCTTAATGAAACATTTATATCTGGGTATTCTTCTGTAGCCAGTTTTGATGCAGAATATACTGATGCGCCCGCTTCTGATACAATTGCATAATGCACAGGATGTTTTGCTTTTTTTATTAGTTCTGCAACAAACATTTCTGATTCACGTGATGCTGTTCCATTCCCTATTGCAAACATATTTACATTGTATTTTTCTATTAATTCTAATAATACTTTTGTAGCTCCTTCTATATCATTTTGTGGCTCTGTTGGATATACTGTTGTAGTTTCTAACAATTTACCAGTATCATCTATTACTGCTATTTTACATCCTGTTCTATAAGCAGGGTCAAATCCTATAACTGTAAGGTTTTTAAGTGGTGCTCCTAAAAGTAATTGTTTTGCATTTTTTCCAAATACTTTTATTGCTTGCTCTTCTGCTTTTTCTGTTAAATCTGAACGTATTTCTCTATCTATAGATGGTTCTATTAATCTATCCCAACTATCTTTTATTGTATCTTCTAATATATTTGAAAAAGTATTATTTTTTATTACTCTTTTACTAATAACTTGTAGAATTTTTTCTTCT
Source organism: uncultured Clostridia bacterium (assembly GCA_947630065.1). GTDB lineage: Bacteria > Bacillota > Clostridia > TANB77 > CAG-508 > RGIG8482. Next base: position 16,628 of record CANRGE010000017.1, on the reverse strand, counting down.
GGTTTTTCTACTTTTACTTTTAATGCTTCTTCCTTTTCTCCTCTATTTATTGCTAATATTCTATGACTTGGTATTTTATTTACATTTTCTATAAAATCATAATACATATCATAATTTGTTTTTTGGTCAGGATTTGTTGCTTTTGTAGATATTTGAGCTTCTCTATAACATATTGATTTGATTTTCTTTCTATATTCTGGTTCATCAGAAATATTTTCTGCTATTATATCTTTGGCTCCTTGAATTGCTTCTTCTATTGTATTTACACCTTTTTCTTCAGATATAAATTTCTTTGCTTCATCTTCTATATTTGTTCCTTCTTTTTGTTCTATTATTATATTAGCAAGTTCTTCTAGACCTTTTTCCTTTGCTATAGTTGCACGAGTTCTTTTCTTTTGTTTATATGGTCTATAAATATCTTCTACTTCTGCAAGAGTAATTGCATTTTCAAGGTCTTTTATTATTTCTTCTGTTAATTTTCCTTGTTCTTCTATGCTTTTTGTAACTTCTTGCTTTCTTGTTTCTAAATTTCTTAAATAAGTTAGTCTTTCTCCTAAACTTCTTAATATTTCATCAGAAAGACCTCCTGTTACTTCTTTTCTATATCTTGCTATAAATGGTATTGTGTTTCCTTCATCTATTAATTTTATAGTATTTTCTACACTTGAGTATTTTATATTTAATTCAGTTGCTATTGTTTGTATAATTTTATCCATAGTTATTTACATTCCTTCCTTTTTTACATTCCTATGTATTATAACAAAACTTTTTTATAATTTCTATAAATACTTTATAAAATAAATTGTAAATAAGAACAAATCTCGCTAAGCGAGATTTGTTCTTATTCAATTCCTAAATATTCATTATATGTAACTTCTCTATCTATTAGTCCATCTTGTTTTATTTCTATAATTCTATTTGCTACAGTTTGTGTTAATTGATGGTCATGTGAAGTGAATAAAATATTTCCTTTAAATTTTTTCATTCCTTCGTTTACAGATGTTATAGATTCCATGTCTAAATGGTTTGTTGGTTCATCAAATATTAAAAAGTTTGCACCTGATAGCATCATTTTAGATAACACACATCTTACTTTTTCCCCTCCAGATAGTACATTTACTTTCTTTAATGCTTCTTCTCCTGAAAATAACATTCTTCCTAAAAATCCCCTAATGTATGTTTCATCTGGATCTTTTGAATATTGTCTTAGCCAATCAACCAAATTAACATCTGAATTAAATAAATAATTATTATCTTTTGGGAAATATGTATTTTGTATTGTTGTTCCCCATATTAATTCTCCTGAATCTGGTTCTATTTCTCCTGATATTATTTGGAATAACACTGTTTTTGCATTTTCATTATCTGCTAAAAATGCTATTTTATCTCCTGGTTTTACTGTAAATGATATGTTATTTAATATTTTTTCACCATCTATTGTTTTGGAAATATTTTTTACTTGTAATATCTCTTTTCCTGGCTCTCTGTCTGGTTTAAAATCTACATATGGATATTTTCTATTTGATGGTTTTATTTCTTCTAATTCAATTTTTTCTAACGATTTCTTTCTAGATGTTGCTTGTTTTGATTTTGAAGCATTTGCACTAAATCTTGCTATAAAGTCTTGCAATTCTTTTATCTTTTCTTCTTTTTTCTTATTAGCTTCTTTTGCTTGTTTTAATGCAAGCTGGCTTGATTCATACCAGAAATCATAGTTTCCTGGATATACTGTTATTTTTCCAAAATCTACATCTGCTGTATGTGTACATACTTTATTTAAGAAGTATCTATCATGTGATACTACAATTACTGTATTTTCAAAATTGATTAAAAATTCTTGTAACCAATCTATTGTTTTTAAGTCCAAGTCATTTGTAGGCTCATCTAATAACAATACATCTGGGTTTCCAAAAAGACTTTGTGCAAGTAAAACTTTAACTTTTTCTTTTGCTTCTATTTCCTTCATATATTTATAATGTTTATCTACATCTATACCTAATTCATTTAATAATTGTGCTGCATCAGATTCTGCATTCCAACCATCTAACTCTGCAAATTTTTCTTCTAATTTAGCTGCTCTCATTCCATCTTCTTCTGAAAAATCTGGTTTTGCATATAGAGCATCTTTTTCTTTCATTATAGAATACAATTGTGCATTTCCCATTATTACAGTATCTATAACTCTTTCGTCTTCATAAGCAAAGTGATCTTGTTTTAAAATAGATATTCTTTCTCCTGGTGCAAGGCTAACTTCTCCTTTTGATGGTTCTATTTCTCCTGATAATACTTTCAAAAATGTAGATTTTCCTGCTCCATTTGCTCCTATAATTCCATAGCAACTTCCCTTTGAAAATCGTATATTTACATCTTCAAATAATACTCTTTTTCCAAATCTTATTGTAACTCCATTTGCTACTAACATTATATTATCCTCCCTTTCTACGCACAATTTTAAAATTTTCTCGACACACATTATAACATCTATTTTGTTTGTTTTCAACCATAAGTTAAACCAAAAAAGAAATGATATTAATTTATCATTTCCTTTTGATATATATATTATACAAAAAAACTTACTCAGTTTCTGAGTAAGTTTTAGTCGTTGTCAAATAATAATTTTATAGCCCATAATCCAGATATTCCTACTAGTGCATATACTATTCTTGATAACACTGTCATGTTTCCGAATATTAATTCTACTAAATTGAAGTTAAATATTCCTATTAGTCCCCAGTTTATTGCTCCTATTATAACTAATACCAATGCTATTTTGTCTATTATTTTCATAATATTCACATTCCTTTCTAATTTAAGGCACACATTAAGCTTGAAAAATTTTTCTCAAACTTATTTTTCTTTTTGTGTTTGATATTAGTATATTTTATTTTTGTTTTTTTATGCATTTAATTTAATAAATCTCGTTTTTTTAGCATTAATACTACTATTATGGTTATAATAACTGTTAATAGTACTAATATTATAAATCCATGTGGATGTCCTTGTAATGGAAGTGGTACATTCATTCCCCATATGCTTGCTATTAATGTTGGTATTGTTAATATAATTGTTATTGATGTTAAAAATTTCATTACTCCATTTAAGTTATTAGATATTATTGATGCATATGCGTCCATTGTTCCATTTAATATGTCACTATATATTTTACTCATTTCTATTGCTTGTTTGTTTTCTATTATGGCATCTTCTAATATGTCTTCATCTTCATCATATAGTTTTAATATTTTTCCTCTTAGTGTTTTTTCCATTACTATTTCATTTGATTTTAATGATGTTGTGAAATATACTAAACTTTTTTCTAAGCTCAATAATTTTAATAATTCTTTATTTTTCATTGAATTTTTTAATGTTGATTCTGCTATTTCTGTTTCTTTATTTATTTGCTTTAAATAGCTTAAGTAATTTGTGGCATTTGTTAATAGTATTTGAAGCAAAAATCTACTTTTTTTGTATGTTGAAAATCCTTTTATTCTTTTTTTCTCAAAATTGTCTATTACTATATTTCTTTTGAGTGATACTGTTATAAAATATTCATCTCTTACTACTATCATACCTAATGGCATTGTTGTATATATTTCATTGTCTTTTTCTTTTTCTATAATTGGTACATCTACTATAAATAATATTGTTCCATTATCTTCTTCATCTATTCTGGCTTTTTCTTCATAGTCTAATGAATCTCGTATGAAGTCTTCTTCTATATTTAGTTCTTTACATACTTTTTTTATTTCGTCATCTGTTGGATTTAACATATTTATCCAACTGCCTTTTTCAAATGTTTTTATTGTTTTTAATTCATTAGTTTCCATGTCTGATTTATAAATTTTTAACATAATATCACCCCTTAATTTTTCTATTTTTTCCAAATACCATTATTGCATTTTTTTCGTTTTTTTTCAATCTTTTTAGCAAGTTTATTTTATAATTACCTAATGATTATTATATATATATCAATAGAAATAATAAGCTAAAAAATTCCGTTCTCCAAGGCGTTTTAGATAAGTTGGTTTTAAGAAGTGAAGAGACACACTATTCTCAGCAAAAGCATTATGGCGCTGTCGCTTCTCAGGGTCGAACTCGTTTTTTATCTTATTATTTCTATTGTTTTGGTTATATTTTATAATATTAGTATTTGTTTTAAAACTTATAAAAATACAACTAGATTTTTTTATTTAATCTAGCTGTATTTATTTAATCTTTTTATAATTTTTTTCTAATTTTATTTACTTTTTATAATTATTTAATGCTTCTTCTAAAGTTTCAGTAACATCTAGTTTCAATTTTTCTGGATATATTACTTCTACATTTTCTAAATGTCTTAATGCCCAATTTTTGAAACCTTGTAAATTTACTTGTGTTTCCATTATAAAACTGTCATCATTATTTGATTTTAGTTGTACTTCTCTTCCGAATTTGTCTATTACATCATCTAATAATTGTTTATCTACTATTGCTTTTACAGTTTCTTTTTCTCCTCCATACATACCTACAGTTGAATGTATATAGTTATTTAATTTTTCTTTTGATATGTTTATCGGTTTTCCATCTACAATATCTATTTTTTTAATTCTATCTAGTCTATAATAAAATAAATTTTTTTCTTTATCTGCTGCTATTAAATAATATTGACCTATGTCACATATAATAGTAAGAGGAAAAACAGAAAATGCTTTTCTAAATTCGTATTCTTTTTTTAAGTTATATTTATAATAATCAAATTCTATATATTTTTTATTTAATATTGCTTCTGATATTGTTTTTACATTGTAAAATACTTCTTTATTTTTTGTTTTATTGTCTTTCATATATTTTTCGTATCCTACAAATTCTTTTTTTGAATTTTCATTTAATTGATTTATAAGTTTATATGTAAGACTTTGTGCTAGTTTTTCATCTACAAATCTTGAATAATTAACCATGTCTACTATACATCTTATTTCAGATGAATCAAAATCATTGTCTTCATAGTCCATATAATATGAATCATCTACTTTTGATATAACAATATCAAATTTACTTTCTAAAACTTTAAAATTTCTTCTAACTGTTCTACTAGAAAGCTCTTCTCCATATTCTTGTTTAATTAATTCTATTATTTCTTTTACTTTTAATGGGTTGTCTACATCTGTATATTTTTTCATTATTCTATAAATATACATTATATTTCCATTACTTGTATAAATTTTTTCTTGCATTTTTCCTCCTTTATTTTATGAAACTAATACAATTTTAATTTTGGGTTCTTTATAATTTTCATTTTTTTGTGTTGTATATATAATTGTTTTTGGTGTGTTTAAACCTGTATAGAAGTTAATATCTTCTATTGATTTAGATATAGTTTGTATGTCCACAGACTTTTCATATGAAAATATTATTAAAGCTCCAGTAATAGTTGGAATAATAAAATGATTATTTGGTTTTCCTGCATCAATTAATTTGTTTATTTCTTTTAAATTTATTTCATCACTATAAACTATTTTTTTATCTTTAAAAAATTCTATTAGTTCTGGCTCATTTACATTTTTTTGTACATTTCCTTCTACTATTTCTTTTACTATTTCAACAGTTTTTTCGCGCAATAAATCTTTTCTTTTTGCTTCTGGAAACTTCATTACTATATTACCAATTTTTGCTTCATTTGTAAACTCTTTTAAATATAAATAAAATTCATCTTCTCCTCTAAATAAAAATATAACTACACAATGTACTATATGAATTTTATTTTCTATTATTTTATATTTTATTTTTCTAATGGTAAAATCAATTCCTGTATAAAATTCAAAAGTTTTATTTTCTTTTATCATTTTATTAAATTCTTCATAATTTTTTATTTCTTCTTTTTCTAAAACATCCTCAATTTTTTTAATTACATTTTTTTCTTTTTCATCATCTCCTTCGCTATCTAAATATACTTTTTTCGCATATTTAGAGTTTGTTACTTTTTCTCCAATTTTCTTTGTCCATTTTGCTTCTATTTCCCATGAACTTGGTATTGCTTCCATAATTATCATCCTTTCTTTTTTCCTATTATATTAATTTATAGTTAAAAGTTCAAAGTACGTGGACATATTTGACCATTTTTCATCTGTTTTTGTTTTTTAGTAGATAATATAATAAATATATGTTATTATATTTTAGTAATTATTAATTTTTATATAGGAGGTTTAAAATAATGAATTTTTCACAAAAAAGATTAGAAGAAAATTTAAAAGATATAATTGCTTCCACACAAGATAAACTTAATAATAATACTGATTGGAAAAAGAAATATGCAGACTATGCAAATTTAATGTTGCAATATAAAGATAAAAAAGAAGAACTTAGTAGGAATTTTAGAAAATGGAAACCTTTTACATACTATATTACTGTAGGTAAGGCAAAAACTGCTCCTCAAAGTTTACATGTTTTTGCTAGATATTTAGGTCAAACTGTTGCTAACATTAATGTTAATAGTAAAAATGTTACTATTTCTACTGATAAAAATTTAGAAGATAGAAATAGAGATAATTTTAATTGGGATAAGCCTTTAAATAGTGAACCTTGGACAGGAGATTCTGCAAAGGAATTTAGAGCTTATTTTAATAAAGTTTCTCCTGATAGAATTAATTTACATAGACACAATGATGAACATAAATTAGAAAGTATGCTATTAACAGAATTTTCAAATGCACAATCAATAAATAAAAAATTATGTGGAATACAACCTATAAAATTTGCTGGATACAGACTTTCTATGCCTGTTAATGTTAAAGGCTCTAATATAAAAAATGGTATTAATAACATTGAGCTTGGAGATGGACATATTGATATATTAGCAAGAAAAAAAGGAAATAGACCTGGAGATACTCAACTTGTTGTTTTTGAAGTTAAAGATGAAAATAAAGAATCTAGTTCTGAAACTATTGAAAATGTATTACTACAAGGAACTGGATATGCTGTATTTTTAAGTAATTTACTACATTCTGAATGTGGTGATGCTTGGTACAAATTATTAGGTTTTGGTAGAAAGGTTCCTGAAAAACTAACTATAAAAGTTTGCTCTGCAATGCCTAATAAAGATAATGGAAATAGTGATAAGTTTGATATTTTTACTTTGCCTTGTGGTCAAGATACATTTGAATATAATTGGTTGTATGTTGATGATGATGGAAGAAAAATAACTAATTTAGAAACTACTTTAAAGAGTAATTAAAAATTATTACATATCTTAATTTTAAATAACTCTATTTTAGGAGGTCAACATGAAAATTATAGTTCATCGTGGTACACATCAGATTGGTGGTTGTGTTACAGAAATACAATCTAATAGTGGTACTCGTATAATTATTGATATTGGAGAAAATTTACCTTCTTCTAATGTAGATAAAAACTGCGATTTCAAATTAGATGGTTTAACCCAAAAACCTGCTAAGTTTGATGCAGTTTTTATAACTCATTATCACGGAGACCATATTGGTCTTTATAATAAAATTTTGCCTGAAATTCCTATTTATGTAGGAAAAGTATCTAAAGAAATTTATAAAATTTTACAGACTCGTCTTTCAAAATCTCATATAATTTCTGAGGATGATTTAAATTTAATAGATAATTTTAAGACATATTGTATTCCTTATAAAAAAACTATTAAGGATATTGTAATTACACCTATTGCCGTAGATCATTCAGCTTTTGATGCTCATATGTTTTTAATTGAGTGTGATGGAAAAAGGGTTTTACATACTGGAGATTTTAGAACTCATGGTCAAAGAGGTTCTAAAGTTTTTGAAGCTATAGAAAAATATGTTGGTAAAGTTGATTGTTTAATTTGCGAGGGTACAACTCTTTCTAGAAATACCGAATATTTTATGACTGAACATCAATTACAACAAGAAGCGAAAAAATTATTTGATGAGCATAAACAAGTTTTTGTAATGTGTAGTAGTACAAATATAGACAGAATTGCTGCTTTACACAAAGCTGCTTTAGCATCAAATAGATTATTTGTTTGTGATAATTATCAAAAAGAGCTTTTATTATATATAGATAGCATTTCTAGAAGCCCTTTATATAAATTTAAAGATAGAGTTTTAAGTTATGGAAAAAACATTTATGATCTTATGCAAGAAAAAGGTTTTGTAATGTTAGTTAGAGCTAATACTTTTTCTAAGAAAATTATGAAAAAATTTCCTGAAAGCAAATTTATTTATTCGCAATGGGAGGGATATTTAAAAAAGGATTTTCCAGAATATGAATATTTACAAAAAATGGTTCCAGAAGATTATATATATTTGCATACAAGTGGACATGCTGATTTTAATTCTTTAAAACAAGTTGCACAAATTGTTGATCCTAATATACTAGTTCCTATTCATTGTGAGGATCCTTCTAATTTTGAAAAATTAGATCTTAAAAATTGTAAAATAAAATTAGCTGTTGATGGAGAAGAAATTAACATATAAACTTTATGAATTGAACTATTAATTTTATTTTATCTAAAGTGTAAATAGAGTCTATTGATTAAATCAATAGACTCTATTATTTCTACAATTTCTTGTAAAATACATGGTAAACACGGTCATTTTTTCGTACTCTTGCAATTGTGCCTAAAAATTCATAATCGTCCTCTATTATGTCGCCTGTACTACAACACTTTAATGCATATTCATCGGTTTCTTTCGTTTCCGTATCAACCCTTGCATAAATAAAGAAATGATCTTTATTTGTGTCATAGTTGTTAGCACATGAAAGGAGCTCTGAACCTTTCGGCAATTTTAAGTTCTTGGTTACTGGATAGATTTCGTACTTCTTAATTCTCCGTTTTTCCATATTTGCACCTCCAACATTTGTTTTTTTGGTAAGCTACTGTTTGATACTTATTATTTCTCCCAATATCAAGGATAATATAACTATTATATCACATTTTTTTGAATTTGTCTTTATTTTTGCTAAAAATGTAGATATTCACTTACAATTTGTTATTTTTCTATAATCTATATTAAAATAATTTCAATATATAATTCATTTTTTAAATACTTGGCTGTAATTGTTCCTCCATTTAATTCAATTAATTGCTTTGCTATAGAAAGTCCTAATCCTGAATATTTTTTGATATTATCTATAGTATAGTACCTATCAAAAATTCTTTTTACCGTTATCACATCTAATTTACTTGCTTTATTTGAAAAAGATATTTTTCCATCTTCATTTAATTTTATATTGCAGTTACTATCACTATATTTAATAATATTTGATATTAAATTTTCAAAAACTCTAATTATCATATCTTTGTCTATATTTCTATATATCTTTTTTTCACATATATTGATGTCAGGTATTATATTTTTTATTTTAAAAGACTTATAGTAACTTGCTATTGTTTCTTCTAAAATATTGTTTATGCAACATTTTTCTTTATGTAGTTTTCTTTCTTTATCTATTCCTGTTGATAAATCTCTTAATTGTTCTGTAAGTGACGTTAATTCCTTTGTTTTATCTTTTATGGTTTTTAAACTTTCTCTTTGTTTTTCATTCAATTTTTCTTCTTCAAATATTTCTATATAACAACTTATTGCTGTAAGAGGTGTTCTTAGGTCATGTGAAATATCTGTTATTAACCTTTTTAACTCTTGATTTCCATTTTCATATTTTAATTTCTGATTTCTTAATTTTTTCAATTCTTTATTTAGACTGTTTGTTAATTTTTTTATATCTTTATCTGCTGAGGTTACAGTAATAATATTATTGGTATCAGAATTTAAGATATATGTATATTTACTTTCAATTTCTTTAATTGATTTTTTCAAAAAATATATCTTTATAATACTTACTATGCAAATACAAAATAATATTATTAAAATTATTAATAGCGTAATATCCACTTTTTCTCCTACTTTAATTCTTTTTTTGAAAATAAATATGCTCCTCCAATATTAATAACACTAATTAATATTAGAGAATAAATTGGCATTTTATATAATTTTTTTATGTTTTCTTCAATTTCTTCCTTTGTATATATTTGTTCACTTATTTCACTAGAATACATTGATTCTGGATTCATTAGTACATTTATTTGTCCTTGTGGTAATAATAAATCTATTGTTTTTGCAAGATTTACTATATCATCTCCTGGATAATTAGGATTTAGTTCTTGACTTAGAATAGTTCTGACACCATTTGTATCAGTAAGTGAATGTGTTATGTATTTATTGCTATTAGCAGTTTCTCCTATAATCATCTCTACTACAAACATACTAACAAATATAATTACACATATAATTAAGGATAATGTTATTTCTGAACATATCATTGATACTAAATTAAAAATTGAACAGTATGTAATAATAATTAGCACTGCATTTAATAGAATAATTAATAGTTGTGATATTGGCATCTGTAAGGGGTCATAAATTTGCCTTCCTATAAAAAACATTATTGCAATATAAATAAACTCACATAATACTGATACCACTATACTAATTATTAATTTTGATATGTATATTGAAATTCTACTATGTCCAACTATTATTTTATTTCTAATAATTCCTTCTGAATGTTCTTTACCAACAAATATACTTACAAACATTGCAATGAAAAGTCCAATATATATAATATTATCATACAATACTTTATCTAATGGTATATCATGTGCTGAAGTTAACATTCTAATTCCTGCTATTATAATTGTTGCAAATATAAATAACCAAAACATAATTTCTTTTTTAAGTCTAAAAATTCCTGCTCTTAATAATTTAATCATTATCTGCACCTCCAATCAAATTTAAATAATAGCTTTCTAATGTTTCTCCTTTTTCTTGAAAATCATTAACTATACATTCTCTTTTTGATAGTGCAGATACAATCTCTGTAACATTAACTTTTTCGTATATATCAATTATTTCATCTGAAATAATTTTATAAGGTGTATGTGTTTCTTCTAAGTATTTAATACATTCTTTTATATTAGTTACTTTTAATTGTGTTCTTTTTCTTAAGTTTTGTTCTAATTCTTTTTTGCTAATTTCTTTCACAATTCTACCTTTATCCATAAAACCATAGCAAGTTGCAATTTTAGATAACTCATCTAAATAATGACTAGATATTAAAAATGTAATTCCATTTTCTTTATTTAATTTTAAAATTAATTCTCTTATTTCTATAATACCTTCTGGATCTAGTCCATTTATTGGTTCATCTAATATAATAAAATCTGGGTTTCCAACTAATGCAATTGCAATTCCTAAACGTTGTTTCATTCCTAAGGAAAAGTGTTTTGCTGTTTTATTTTTTACGTTATCAAGTTTAACAATTTTTAATATTTCATATAAATTTTCTTCATCTGCAATTCCAACAATTTTATATTGTTCTTTCAAATTTTCTTCTGCTGTCATATTAAGACAAATTGAAGGGGTTTCAATGATTGCTCCAATTCTTTGTCTGGTTTTTACAATTTCTTTGTTTTCATTTAAAATTCCATAGATAGAATATGTTCCTAATGTAGGCTTTTGTAAATCACAAACAACTCTAATTAAAGTGGTTTTTCCTGCTCCATTTTTTCCCACAAGCCCATATATTGAACCTTTTTCAATATGCATATTTAAATTACTTAATGCTTTAAATTTCCCATATTTTTTCTCAAGATTATTCGTTTCTAATACATATTTCATATAATTATTCTCCTTTCTATTTCATCTTAACAAAAAATAGTAAAGAAAATGGTTAAGAAAAAATAAAGTTTTAGTAAAGTTTCTTATTCTTTTATTTTGAATCCTATTCCCCAAACCGCTTCAACATATTCTACTTGTGTAATTTTTCTTATTTTTTTTCTTATATTACTTATATGAACTTTTAAAGAACTTTCATCACAATTTTCCGCATTAATACTTATTAAATCTAATAATCTTGTTTTTGTAACTACATTATTTGGATTTAATAATAACTCTCTCATTATTGTATATTCTGTTTTAGTTAATGTGATTTTTTCATCTCGAATTTTCATAGTCTTATTATCTTCTAATAACTCTATGTCTTTATATTTTAATTTTTTATTTTTTTTACTATTTATTCTCAATTGTACTTGTATTCTAGCAAGGAGTTCAACTTTTTCAAAAGGCTTTGTAATATAATCATTTGCTCCATCTAGTAGTACTTTAGCTTTATCTACAGAAGATGTTTTAGCACTAATAACTATTATAGGTATCTTTTGGTTTACTTTTTTTATTATATCTTCTCCATCTATTCCAGGTAGCATTAAGTCTAAAAGTATTAAATCTATATTGTCATTTTCTATTATTGTTAGTGCTTCTGTTCCAGAATAAGCATTTATTACAGTGTAATGTTCCTTTTCTAGAATATCCTTAATAATTTTATGAATCGTATTATCATCTTCTACTACTAATATTTTTTTCATTCATATCTCCTAAATATTTTTGATATTATTAAAATACCCTTAATTTTAAAAATTTTGGATTCGTTTTTTAAGAAAAGTTTATTAAATCTTAATTATATATTGTAAAGGGCTCATATTGTGTTACTAATTTCATGGTTTTTCTAACAACTTATTAATTTATTTTTACATATATTATCATGAAAGCAGATAATTAGCAACTAACTATCTGCTTTATAACTCGTAAATTTATCGAAATAATTATAATTTATTATATTCTTCATCTGTAACAGGTTCAAGCCATTCGTTTGATATGTTTTCTCCATGTATTTCGACTGCTATATGGCTGAACCAACAATTTTTCGCACCATGCCAATGTTTTACATTAGCAGGAATTACAACAATATCTCCTACTTTTAAACTTTGTGCTGGTTTTCCTTCCTCTTGATACCATCCTTCTCCTTCAACACAAATTAAAACTTGACCTCCACCTTTTTCTGCTTTATGAATATGCCAATTATTTCTACATTTAGGCTCAAAAGTTACATTTGCAAAACCTATTCCATTTTCTGTTTTAGCAAGTTGTTTTAAATATGAATTTCCTATAAAGTATTTTGCAAAATTTATATTTGGCTCTCCCATTCCAAATGCACCACCATGAATTTCTTTATTATTTGTTTGTTTTTCCATTATACATCAATTCCTTTCTTATTATTTATATTCAACAATTTCTGATAAATCTTTTCTAGTATTATGCATAGGTGAAGGTTTGCAATCATCCGTCTTATATCCTAATGGAATAAGACATATTGGCTCAATATTTTCATCTAAATTAAATTCTTGTTTTAAAATATTTTTATTAAACATCTCTATCCATATATTATCTACACCTAAATTAGTAGCTTCTAACATCATGTGAGTAGCTACTATACAAGCATCCATTTCATAAGTTGAATAATTATCTTTTGTCCATGCAATATTTTTGTCACTTGCTACAATTATACAAACTGGCGCATTATATCTACATGGACTTGCTTTATCTATTTTTTCCAATCCTTCTTTAGATTTAACTACATATATCTTTTGTGGTTGATTATTTTTTGCTGTAGGTGCTAGATTTCCTGCCTCTAATATTTTATTTATTAGATTATCACTAATCAAATCATTTTTAAATTTTCTAACTGCAAATCTTTCTCTAATAACTTTTTCAAATTCCATTTTTAATCCTCCATTTACTTTAATATATTTTAATAATTTAAGCTATTAACCCAATTTGTTACTTCATTTTGTGATGTACTTAATCTTTCTCCATCTAGCCAATTAATATTTTTATAATTATTTTTAAAGTAATTAACGCTTGTAGTTATTCCAGAGCTTCCTGATGTGCAAAATGGAATAACTGTTTTTCCACTTAAATTAGATTCATCTAAAAATGTTAAAATTATTCTTGGTGCATCTCCCCACCAAATTGGATAACCTAAATAAATTACATCATAAGAGTCTGTATCAATAGTATTTGAGATTTCTGGTCTTACAGAAGAATCTTTTTGTTCTCTTGTTGCTCTGCTATTGCTATTGTCATAGTCTAAATCTGCATCAGTATATTTGTCCTTTGGTACTATTTCAATTAAATCTCCATTTGTTGCATCTTTTATATAGCCTGCAACTTTTTCTGTAGTTCCTGTTGCAGAAAAATAGATAATTGCTATTTTTTTGCTATTAGAACTTTCTCTATCTCCTGTATTTTCTTGAGTACCCTCTTTATAATTATTCTCATTTATATTTGCATTTGAATTTAGATTATTAGTATTTGATTCATTAGAATTATTATTAGAACTAATTAACCAAATACCAACACCTACTGCAATTACAATGATTATAACAATTAAAGCTATTATTTTTTTATTCATTATTTTTTCCTTCTTTCTTATATATTTTTCCCTAATTCATAAACACCCTTTGTCCCTTTTTCAAAAAGTGTATTTGATGTTCCTTTTTAGTGGACTTCCTGTTGATATTAATATTTTCACTTTCTGTCCCCATTATTTTTAATTTATAATAATTTTATTATACTTTCATAAACCATTTCATATATAGAGAAGAACTTGAATGGAACTTCTGCATTTTTCATAGCTTCTTTTTGTTTATCTGTAGCACAAGTATATGGATATATTCCATACATCAATGGAAAAAATGAAAAGATAAATTTTTCTTTTTCTTCCTCTTTCATATTCTTAAAGAATTTATCCAAAAGCTTTTTTATTGATTTTAATGATTCTCCGTAACTTCTCTTAAAATCCACTAATTGCTCCATACGACTATTTGCTTCCATATCATATAAGTTCATTGAAAGTAATTTTAATAATTGCTCTCTTTTTTCAATTGTTTTTGCAATTTTTTTTGCAAATTCTGCTTTTTCTAATTTCTCATTTTTAATATATATATCTTCTAAATCTTTTAGCCATCTTTCGTATTCTCTTTTTAAAAGTGCTAAAAATATTTCTTCTTTGGTCTGAAAATAGTTATATATAGAAGGTCTTGAAAATGTAGTTTTTTCGCTTATATCTTTTAGTGTTATTTCTTTAAAACTTTTGGTTTTATATAATTCTTGACATGCATTTATAATCTCTTCTTTTCTTTTATCTACCGATTTAATTTCCATTTGTTTATTTCCTTTCTCTAAATGTCTTTTATAATATTAATTGTATTCATTGTATTTGGAAATCCTATATATGGCAAGCATTGTAGCATAGCCCCCAATAATTTTTCTTTTGAATTTCCTACTTTAATATTTCCTAATACATGAGCTTTTATTTGAGTATCTGCTCTCATTGCTGTTAAACCAACTAGTACAAGTAATTCTCTTGTTTTTATATCTAACCCTTTTCTTGTATAAAAATCTCCAAAACCGAATTCTGTTAAATATTGGGGAATTTCTGGTATATCTGGATATTTTTCTTTTATTTCATCTCCATATATAGGTTTTTGAATATTAAATCCTTTTTCATACCTTGTTTCATCTGTTACTGTTCCCATGTTTTCTAATGGTAACTTTATTTCTCTTGATTTAAAAACTTCATTCATTGTGTTAACTGCATTTAATGTTCGTGGAAATCCTATAAAAGGTGCTAATTGGTAAATTGTTTCTCTTATTTCAATTGGTGTAGCTCCCACATTTAATGCTGCATTTATATGTGCTGATAATTGTGGTAATGTTTGTAATACTGCTAAAATTGTTACTGTAATAAGCTCTCTTTCTTTCATATCTAGTTCTTTGCTACTATGAAATACATCTCCAAATATAAATCTCCTCAAAATTTCCATAAGTTCATGATCTATTTCTTTATTTGCATCTGGTAATTCTCCAAATAATTTGTTAAAAACTTCTTTGCTTTCTTCAAAACGATTCATTTTTATTTCTCCTTTCTCTGACACATTGTCAGTATTATAATATATTATTTCTGACACGGTGTCAATATGTTCTGAAGAATTTTTAGATTTTTTAGAACAAATCTCGCTTCGCGAGACCTTTTCTCTACATCTTAAAGTTTGCTATCTAAATTCAAGGTCTCAAAGAAGCGTAAAGATTTGTTGACGCGAAAATTTACTTTGTAAATTTTCTGTGCAATGTTATTTATTTCTATAATAGGAAAGTAGAACTTTCCTATTATAGAAATAAACCCAAATTGTTAAACTTTTTTGTCTAACAATTTGGGTTCACTTCACTTTTTGCATAGCTATTTTTCAATACTTATATAAATTGTAAGTTGTCGAGATAAAATTATATCCATTCATCATTCTTTTTAATATAAAATTTTTTCATTATTTGTGCCATTATTAAATATATAAAAATTAAAATAAATATCCAAGCTAAATATAAATATGGCATTGGTTTTAAATCAAATATTTCTGATATATCTGTAAATCCAATTATCATTGTAGCAAGTATAATAACCATTGTTGAAATATTTAATTGTTTTGATGCTGTTGCTTGAATAAATGGAATTTTGCTAGTTCTTATCGTGTGTATAACAAATGTTTGTGAAATTATTCCAAACATAAACCATCCGCATTGAAAATATGCTGCTAGTTCTATTGTATTAAATTTAAACACATACCATAATACTAAAAAGCATAATATATCTAATACTGTACTCAATAATCCAAAAGAAATCATAAATCTTTTAATACTTTTTACATCCCATTTTTTAGGTTTTTCAATATATTCTTGTTCAACATTATCAAACGG
>CANRGE010000016.1 GCA_947630065.1 uncultured Clostridia bacterium | reverse complement strand
TAAAAACGTTGAAACTGTAACACACACACACACACACACACACACACACACACACACACACAGTAAACTAATAAAAATAATATTTGTATTAATTAGTGTTTCTATTTTAGCTATTGCTATATTATTTATAACAAGCAAAAACTATAATATAAATTTAATAAAAAGAATACAATCTATAGGAAAACAAACAACAGAAAATGGTACAAGCATTACACCATATGTATATGATAATACAACAGATGATTTAAAAACTATAATAGAAATAAAAAATGATAACGGAATAGAGCAAATAAATTATATAAATAATGAAGGAGAAGAGGTAATTTTATATTGCAATAATAAAACAGTAATAAATATAGATAGAATAACAAGAATTGGTGAAGAGTATGAATTTGAAGTAACAGTACAAGGGAATAAAACTACAGAAGTATTAAAAATGGAAGAAGATAAGTACCATGAATATTTAGACAGTTGTATAAATATAGGAGAAATAGAAAAAGAAGAATCTATGGATACACTAAAAATAGAATTTAGTCCTATTACAGAAAATGTAGAAAACTATTATAAATTAGAAAAAGATGGTGAGTGGAAAAAATATAATGATATAATAGATATTACTAATCTTTTTGACATTAATAATGTTGATATTAATATGGATAAAATTGATTTAAATATATATGCAAAACAGGTAGACAAGGCTGGAAATACTTTAATAAATAGTAAAATACAAGACATTAAAAAAATAAGATATAAATTAGATGTTTTTAATGATGTAAAACTATCTGGAAAAACACTAGAAGAATATGGATTTACAGCTACATTTGTTAATAGAGAGGATTATGCTTTTGCAGTTGGCAATTTTCAAGCTGGACACCATTATTGGAGTCGTACATATTCAGGCACATTTAAATTGAGTAATATAAAATATAAACCTAATAAAATAGGGATAAATGTTTTTCATCATTACGATTCTGGTGGATCGGTACAAACAAGATTAAGAGTAGTATATAAAGATGGTGATGTTTCAGCAAATACTGTTGGAAGTTATGGAAATAAATCGTTAACTGTAGATGTAAAAGATAAAGAAATTGATTATATAGAAATTTATATTTCTGGTTACGATCCAGATGGTGGTAGTTCTTATGGTAGAGCAACAAGTATAGTATTTTATGGTATAGAAATACCTATAAATAATTAAATAATGAAAATATATAATTTATAAATATAAAAAAATAAATAATATCTTCAAAGACTTGCACAACAAATGTAGGGGCGATTTTAATCGCCCGCTCTACGAAGGCTAGCTATATAATAAAAAAAATAAATAAAAGGAGAAATAAACAAATGAAAAATGATAAAAACGTTGAAGCTGTAACACACACACACACACACACACACACACACACAGTAAACTAATAAAAATAATATTTGTATTAATTAGCATTTCTATTTTAGCTATTGCTATATTATTTATAACAAACAAAGACTATAATATAAATTTAATAAAAAGAATACAATCTATAGGAAAACAAACAACAGAAAATGGTACAACCATTACACCATATGTATATGATAATGCAACAGAAGAATTAAAAACAATTATAGAAATAAAAAATGATATAGGAATAGAACAAATAAATTATATAAATAATGAAGGGGAAGAGATAATTTTATATTGCAAAAATAAAAAAGTTGTAAATATAGATAGAATAACAAAAATAGGTGAAGAGTACCAATTTGATGTAACAGTAAAAGGAAATAAAACTAAAGAAGTATTAAGGATGGATGAAGATAAATATCATGAATATTTAGACAGTTATATAAATATAGGTCAAATACAAATAGAAGAATCTATGGATACACTAGAAATAGAATTTAATCCTATTACAGAAAACGTAGAAAACTATTATAAATTGGAAATAGATGATGTATGGAAAAAATATAGTGATACTGTAGACCTTAGAAATACAATTGACATTAACGATATTAACTTTAATATAGATGAATTTGATATTAAAAACATAAATATATATGCAAAACAGGTAGACAAGGCTGGAAACACTTTAATAAATAGTAAAATACAAGACTTTTCAAAACTTAAATATAAATTAAATGTTTTTAATGATGTAAGTCTATCTGGAAAAACACTAGGAGAATATGGATTTACAGCTTTATTTAATAATAGTGAAGATTCTGCTTTCCAAGTTGGCAATTTTCAAGCTGGACACCATAATAATAGTCCTACATATTCAGGAACATTTAGGTTGAATGATATAAAATATAAACCTAACAGAATAGCAGTAAATTTTTATCAGTATTGTGGTAATAGTGGTCATCATGGATATGTACAATCAACATTAAGAGTAGTATATAAAGATGGAACAAATAGTACAGTTAATACTGCCGCAACGACATCTGTTGGAAGTAGTAGAAATTATTTATTAACTATAGATGTAGAGGATAAAGAAATTAGTTATATAGAAATGTGTATTGCTGGAAGGGACCCAGATTATTCAAACTCTTATGGTAAAGTAACAAGTATCGTATTTTATGGTATACAATTACCAGTTGAACAATAAATAGAATATCTAAACCATGTTTTGGATATTAGTGATGTAAGATGCATTTTACTAATGCTACAATAAATAGAAAAATGTTAGCAGAAATAGCAGTAACAGATGCAGAAGCATTTGCAAAAATAGCTGAAATGGCAAAAAAATGCATAAATAAAAAAGATAGTTAATGAAATGGAAACATTTTGAAAACTATCTTTTCTTGTTCATAATCAACTTTAATCTATTGACAACAAAATAATAAAAATATATAATTTAAATATAAAAAATAGATAATATATGCAGTAGATGAGCACAATAAATGTAGACTAACTATGTTTTGTTAATAGAAAAGTAAAAAAATGTCTTCAAAGACATGTCCCAAAAATGCCGTTCTTCGAAGGCTAGCTATATGATAGAAAAATAAATAAAAGAAAGGGAGAACAAATGAAAAATGATAAAAATATTGAATCAGCAAAAGCAAACAGTAAACTAATAAAAATAGTATTTTTATTAGTTATCATGTCTATTTTAGCTATTGTTATATTATTTTTAACTGACAAAAACTATAATATAAATTTAATAAAAAGAATACAATCTATAGGAAAACAAACAACAGAAAATGGTACAACCATTACACCATATGTATATGATAATACGACAGATGATTTAAAAACTATAATAGAAATAAAAAATGATAACGGAATAGAACAAATAAATTATATAAATAATGAAGGGGAAGAGATAATTTTATATTGCAATAATAAAACGGCAATAAATATAGATAGAATAACGAAAATAGACGAAGAGTACCAATTTGAGGTAATTGTACAAGGAAATAAAAATATAGAAGTATTAAGGATGGAAGAAGATAAATACCATAAATATTTAGACGATGTGACTAATATTGAAATTGCAGAAACAACAGAACAATTAAAACGTTTTACTATAAATTTTAAACCTGTTGCAGAGGAAATAAGTTATTTTTATAAAATAGGTCCAACAAGAGAATGGGTAAATTATACAGATACGATTACACTTAATTATTCAGATATAGACATAAATGATATAATAAGAGGTACAGCAAAAGTACCAATTTACGCAAAACAAGTTGATAAAGCAGGTAATACATTAATAAATAAAATAGAATTTGATACCCCAACTGATTTAACTTATAAATGTGATGTATTTAATGATGTAAAAGTAAGGAATCAAGGAAATTTACAAGAATATGGATTTACAGCATATAATAGTAGCCCAGATAGTGCATTTTCTGTTGGAAATTTTCAAGCTGGACATTCAGCAGGAGCTGGATCATGGGCAGGAACGTTTAGATTGAATGATTTAAAGTATAAAGCAAAAAGCATAGCTGTAAATATTTATACATATGCTTCTGGAGGAGGAACAACTGCCTATGGTACTTTGAGTATAGTATACAATGATGGAACAGCTGATTCACAACAAGTAACTGGTAACGGAAATCATCTGATAACTATTAATTTCCAAGATAAGGATATAAATTACATACAAATTTATCTTAATGGAAATGATAAGCACTGGGAAAATTCATATGCGAGTGTAACAAGCATAGTATTATATGGTATAGAAATACCTATAAATAATTAAAAAATGAAAAAACAATAGCAATTTTGCTATTGTTTTTTCATTTTTGGTTTAGATATTAGTGATGCAATATAACCAAAGAATACAGCAGCAGATATACCACCAGCAGCGGCTTTTGTTCCACCAATAAAGGCTCCTAAAAGTCCACTTTTTCCAATTTCTTCTATAGCACCTTTTGCAAGTAAGTTACCAAAACCAGTTAAAGGAACAGTAGCACCACAGCCTGCAAAATCAACTAAATATTGATATAAGCCAAGACCTCCTAAAACGCAACCTGTAGTTACAAAAATAACTAATATTCTAGCTGGTGTTAATTTAGTTTTATCTATTAAAATTTGACCAATAATACAGATTAAACCACCTACAACAAAACAACGTAACATTTGCATCCAATCAATACTTTGAAAAAATTCCATAATATCACCACCTTAAATTTCTATAGATACAGCATGTGCAATACCAGGTATAGATTCCCCTTGTTGAGCAGATGTAGCATTTGTTAATGCACCAGTTGCCATTAATAATATTTTTTTGTATTTTTTCTCTTGTAGCATTTTATATAAATAACCAGAAAACACAGAAGCACAACAACCACAACCACTACCGCCAGAGTGAGTATCTTGAGTAGCTTGATTAAAAATTAAAACACCACAATCATTATAATTAGATTTTATATTATATCCCTTTGTTTGAGCGAGTTCTATTAAAATTTCTTTCCCAACATGACCTAAATCACCTGTAATAATAGCATCATAGTAACTAGGGTTTCTACCAGTATCTTTAAAATGCGTAAGAAGAGTATCTAAAGCAGCAGGAGCCATAGCTGCACCCATATTATTAGAATCTTTAATTCCCATATCTACAATTTTACCAAAAGTTGCATTTGTAATAAATGGACCACTACCATTTTTAGAAAGTATAGCAGCTCCGCTACCAGTTACAGTCCATTGAGCAGATTGAGGACGTTGATTTCCAAGTTCTAGAGGAAATCTAAATTGCTTTTCAGCACTACAAAAGTGACTAGAAGCGGCACATATTGCGTTGTTTCCAGCACCACCTTCTAAAAAAACACTAGCAAGACACATTGCTTCTACAAATGTTGAACATGCTCCAAATATACCTAAAAAAGGTATATTTAGTTCACGTAAACCAAAACTTGAAGAAATACATTGGTTAAGTAAATCACCTGCAAAACAATAATCAAAGTCAGAATTAGATAAATTGGATTTTGCTATTACAGAATTAACAGTTTCTTTAATTATTTTACTTTCAGCCTTTTCCCATGTTTTTTCTCCCCAAAATTCATCTTCAAGGCAGTTATCAAAATATTGAGCAAGAGGACCATCTGCTTCTTTTGGACCAACTATGCTTGCAGTTTGAAGAATAGTTACTGGATTATTAAATTTTACAGTTTGTTTTCCTAATTTTTCCATAAAAACCTCCATTCAAGTAATTCAAAATGTTTTGTTAAAAATTTGATATGTCTAGATTACTTTAAAATTTTAAACTAAAGTAATACTTGCAGTATTAAAAATTAAATACACTATACCAACAATAATTGATGCAGAAATACCAAATACTAATACAGGACCTGCAACAGTAAACATTTTTCCACCAACACCCATAACATATCCTTCAGATTTATATTCCATAGCAGGAGAAACAATTGAATTAGCAAAACCTGTTATAGGTACTAATGAACCAGCTCCTGCAAATTTTCCTATTTTATTAAATAAGTTTAATCCAGTTAAGAATGCAGCAATACCAATTAATATAATTGAAACAATAGTATTTGAAGTTTGTACATCTAATCCTCTAAATTTACAAAAATCAAAAATTAATTGTCCTATGCTACAAATTAATCCACCAACCCAAAATGCATTAAAACAATTTTTTATAATTGGAGAATTTGGCGATTTTTTATCCACATAATCTTGATATTCTTTTTTCGTTTCTATAGGTTTCATTTTCATTTATCCTCCTTTAAACTACGAATCTCTATCTCTATCTATAGTAAAACATATATCTAAATCTACAAAATACTCGGCAATTTTTTTACCATTTATACTAGCACGTTGAGAAAGTATAGTAACACTAGTTAAATAATCAATAGTTTTACTTGCCTCAGCTACTGTTTGAACGATTGCATCTTTCCAAGATATTTCAGATGAACCTGTTATTTTTAGATGTTTTTCAACTGACATTTTATCAACCTCCGTTTTTATTTGTTAAGAATATATTTTCCATAAAATAAAAAAATATACAAAAATAAAAAAATAAGTTATAATAAAAAGTGAATTTTGTAAAAAAATATAGGAGGAATATAATTGAAAATTGATTTAGCAAGAGAAATTGCACTAAAAATTATATATAAAATTGAAGAAGAAAAAGCTTATTCTAACATTATATTAGATGAATATTTAAATCAAAATAGACAAAAACTAAGTGTTAAAGACGTAAATTTTATAACAGAACTTGTATATAGCGTGGTATCTAATAAAATTGCAATAGATACTATTATTCAGAAATATTCAAAAATAAAAATAAATAAAATATCTAAATGGGTTTTAAATATATTAAGACTTGGAGTTAATCAAATTATATTCTTAGATAAAGTACCAAAATCTGCAGCTGTAAATGAAAGTGTAAATCTATGCAAAAAATATGGTTATAAGTCTTCTAGTTTCGTAAATGCAATTTTGCGAAAAGTATCTAAAGAAGATTATGAAGAATTATTAAAAATAAAAGATCCATTAGAAAAATTATCTTTATATTATTCAATGCCAAAATGGTTAGTACAAAAATTATTAGAGCAATATAATTTTAATATAGTGGAAGATATATGCAAATTCTCAAACGAAAAAACTGTCACTTCAATTAGAATAAATACGTTAAAAACTAATAAAAATGAAGTAAAAAACCAACTTGATGAAATGAACATAGAATATATAGAATCAAATTCAGAAAATTTTTTACATTTAAAAGGGGTAAAAGAAATATCAAAACTAGATATTTTTAAAAAAGGTTTAATAACTGTTCAAGATGTAGGAGCAGGAAAAATAAGTGAAATAGTGGACCCAAAACAAAATGAAATAATTTTAGATGCATGTAGTGCACCTGGAGGAAAAACTACCTATTTAGCTCAAATTATGCAAAATAATGGAGAGATTTATGCATGGGATTTACACGAACATAGAATTAAATTAGTAGAAGAAACAGCACAAAGATTAGGAATTAGCATAATAAAAACACAGCTTCATGACGCAACGATATATAATAAAAAATATGAAAATAAATTTGATAAAATATTGTTAGATGTACCATGCTTAGGCATTGGTGTCATAAAAAGAAAGCCTGATATAAAATGGCAAAAAAATGAAAAAGATATAGATGAAATAACAACAATACAGGAAAGAATTTTAGAATGTTGTTATAAATATTTAAAGCATGGTGGAGAATTAGTTTACTCAACATGTAGCTTATTAAAAGAGGAAAATGAAGATATAATAGATAGTTTTATAGAAAAACAAAAAACAAACGGAAAAAAAATAAAAAAAATTTATGAAGAAAAAATTTTACCAACCAAATTAAATGATGGATTTTTTATTTGCAAAATTGTAAAAGAACTGTAATATTACGGACATATTACAGTTCTTTTACAATTAAATTAAAAGTATTGACTTTTTTATAAAAAAATATAGAATTATAATATATTTATACGCAAATTGTAAAAAATGATTATGAAAATTTTGCAAATTATGTATAAATAAATAAGTATTAAAATAAAATTCATGCAAAAAATAATTTAGTAAAATTTTTAACAAAGGAGAAAAAGATGGCTACATGTTTAGGATTATATATAGAAGATAATATAATTAAATATGCAAAAGTATCAAAAGATAATGATGTTGTAAAAGTAGACTCTTTTGGAATTAAATTTTATGATAAATTAAATGAAGCTTTACATCAAGTTATAGAAGAAACTTATAGCTATAAAGTTCCAATAAGTATAAACTTATCAGATGAAGCTTATAATTATTTTCATTTATTTAGTTTACTAAATAAGAAAGATATAGAAAACGTAATAAATACAGAATTCGAGTCACTATGTTATGAGAAAAGTTTAAATAAAGATGCATTCGAAACTAGATTCGTATTAGCAAATGATGGCACAGAAAAAGAAAAAATAAAAGCTATACATGTATCTGCAAATAAGGCAGATATAGCAAAGAAAACTCAACAATTAGAAGGATATAAAGTTTCTTGCATTTCACCAGTGGGAATGACTATAGCAAACTTGATTGATGTAGGAAGAAAAGAAAATGCAATAATAGTTAATATAGAAAATAAAACTACAGTAACTACTATAATAGATGAAAAAATAACAGATGTAAAAATTATTGACGAAGGCGCTAGCCAAATTTTAAATAACATAAGCATAAAAGAAAACTCTTATTCAAAAGCTTATGAAATTTGCAAAGGTAGTACAATATATACAAGTGAAGGAAAAGACTTACAATATGAAGAAAATGAGTATTTAGACGATATAATGCCAACCTTATATAATATTGTGGTAGAAGTAAGAAAACATGTTGAGAATAATTTAAATAAAATAGACAGAGTATATTTAACTGGTACTGCATCAGTAATAAATAACATAGATATATATTTCCAAGAATATTTAAATGATGTAAAATGTGAGATTTTAAAACCATATTTCATACAAAATGTTAGAACAAAAATAAATGTAAAAGATTATATAGAAGTAAATTCACCAATATCTTTGGCATTACAAGGACTAGGATCTGGAATAAAAGCTATGAACTTTAAAAAAGAATCATTGAAGGATAAATTGCCAGACTGGTTAACAGCAGATATTGGTGGAGGAAAAATATTAAAATCAAAAGATGATACAAAAAAGTCTAAAATAAAAATGCCAAAAAAATCTTTTGACTTTAGCTTAAATGGAGATTTCGACAATATAGATAGAATATTATTGAGGTGTGCATGGGGATTAATCAGCTTTATAATTATATTTTCAATATTTTCAAGCTATTTAAATTCATCAATGAAAGCTAAACAGGAAGAAATAGATGAAGCTATAATACAAGTTAATAAAGAAATTTCAAAATTACAATCAAATACAACCATACTAAAAAACAATACTTCTAGATATGTAAGCATGAGGCAAAAACTAGAAGAATTAAATACACAAATATCTGAAAAACAAAAAGTAAAGAAAGCAATTCCAACATTATTAAATCAAATTATGTCTATTATACCAAAAGAAGCTCAAATTACTTCTATTCAAAATACAACTAGTAGACATATAGTTATAAATGCTCAAGCAGAAAAGTATGAACAATTAGGATACTTTATTTCAAAAATAAAAAATGATGGAATACTTACTAATTTAATTTCAGATAGCGGACAAAAACAAGAAGGATTAGTAAAAGTTACTATAGAAGGAGAATTACCATGAAAAAAATATTATTAATAATTTTCATAATATTAATAGTGTTCTTAGGATATGTAATAGTAATGAATGGTATGGATTTTTTAGGTGTTGCTTCAATAGATGGTATACAAAATCAAAATGATGAATTAAATAAGAAATTACAAGAAGTTAGCACATTAACTAGTACAGACTATCCAAAGGCTATTACAGATTTAAATGATAGCGCAAAGCAGTTACTTATAGAAAAACAAAATTATGCAGATTTAGTTCAAACAAGTACAACATCAGAAGTTATATCATCTACTTATGTTGAAAAACACAATTTGGAACATTTATGGGTAAAAATAGGAAATCATGCTACTAAGCATGGAATAACATTAAAAATGGATATTGTATCTAGTTCAGGTGGCGCAGAAGGAAGATATAATTTGAATTTTACAGCAAACGGGGAATATGTTTCTATATCAGAATTCATAGCAGCGTTAGAAGATGATTCAACACTAGAATTTAGAATAGAAGATTTTAAATTAGTACCTACAACAAGCTCATCATCTTCTGAAAATAACTTACAAGCAACATTTGTAGTAAAAGATATTGCTATAAACATAGAAAAGAATACTATGGAAAGTTCAACTAATACTTCAACTGGCACAACGACTGATACTCAAACAAATACACAAGAAAATGCGCAACAGTAGAAGGAGGAAATATGATAAAACAATATTTTAAAGAAATAATAATAATCTTATTGCTAATATTAGCAATAGCTTTAGTACTAGGTGTATTTTTATATGACTATATACCAACAAGTAAAATTGTTCCAATAGTTGAGCCATATGAAATACCATCTAATATAAAAGAAGAATTAGAGGACAATGTAAGTGAAGACGAAAATAATGTAATAGTAACATACGAAATAGATGAAAAAGACTTGAACAATTACGAAAAAGAAAAAGACTACCAAAAAGGAAAAATAAATCCTTTTTCAAGTTCTCAAGATGCATCTGAAGGTACAACTGTAAACACAGGATCAAATTCGACACCAAATACGGGTAGCCAAGAAAAAAATGATTCAGACAACAATGAAAATTCAGGTAAAACTGAAACAAAAACGACAACAAAGAATGCAACATCAGGATTAAAATAATTTTAGGTTATATTTATTTAATATAGATATATACAATTAAAAAAATATATTATAAGGAGGAATTTTTTATGTTAAAACAACAAAAAGGTATTACATTAGTAGCTTTAATTATCACAATAATAGTATTATTAATACTAGCAGGTGTAACAATTTCATTAGTACTAGGAGATAACAGTATACTAAACCATGCACAAGATGCAGGAACAAGATATCAAAATGCAGCAGATAATGAAGCAGCAGGGATGCAAAATGCAGCTGATTGGATGGATAACTATGTAGATAGAATTGAAAATAAATAACAATAAACTTTGTGGCATATGCAGTAAATATGTATATGCCATTTAGCTTATATAATATTAAAATATTATATAAGCTAAATGGCATAAATTACATGAAAGGAAAAGAAATGCTAGACTTAATAATATATATATTAATTTTTATAACAGGAACTTACTTCGGCAGTTTTTTTACTTTGGCAGTGTATAGAATACCTAAAAAGGAAAATATAGTGTATAAACATTCATATTGCCCAAATTGTAATCATAAATTAGGCATATTAGATTTAGTTCCAGTTTTTAGTTATATTTTTTTAAGAGGCAGATGTAGGTATTGTAAAGAAAAAATAAGACCAAGATATTTTTTACTAGAAATTTTTACAGGAATTATATTTGTACTTTATTCATTTTCAATAAAATTAAAACTTTATAATTTACAATATTATAAGATCTTTGAATGTTGTTTACAAATATTATATATTTGTGGAATTGTTATTATAGCTGGAATAGATAAAGAAAGAAAAAGGATTGAAAGACCAGTATTGGTTTATACATCAATAATAGCAATTGCTACATTAATATATAGATACTTTATAGGAATAATTACTATACAATTAACAATTATATATATATCTTTATTAATAATACTATATTTAGTGGATTTATATATTTTAAAAAGGAAAATGAAGAACAACTACATATTAGATTTAGTAATATTAATTTTATGTATGTGTATATCTACAAAAGTAAATATTATTATAATTACAATTTTATTAACTATATTATCAATAGGTATAGCTAATATAATTGGCTATATAAGAAAAATTAATTATAAAAATAAACCAGTAGCATTTTATATGATTATTTGCAATATTGTGTCAATAATAATATTTAATATATTTTGTAATTATATAATAAAGTAAATTGCAATTAGGAAGGAAAGCAAAAATGAAAAATAATAAAGGTTTTTCTACAGCAGAAATTATTATAGCAATTATAATAATAATATTTTTTTCGGGACTTATAGCAGGAACATATTACAATTACTATATTTCTAATTCGGCAAAAACAAGAAATGCAAGAGCAAGTTTATGTATTGTTGATGTTATAGAAAATGTAAAAGCAATGGAATATGAAAAAATAGACGAACAAAGTGTAAAAAATAAAATAGATGAAATGTATGAAAATAATATTTTACCAAAACAATACACAGTAACTGCAGATATACAAAAATATAATGAAATAGAAGGAAATGAAGAAAAACTTGATTTAATAAAAATAATAAAAGTTAAAGTAATTTACGAAGTGGGAAATGATGAAAAAGAATTAGAAATAAGTAGTATTGTAACTAAAGAATAAAGATATTTATATAGTATAAAAATAGAAATTTTATTAAGATGATTTTTTAATATAAACTTATTTTTATAGAAAGGAATTAATATAAAAATATGAGTAAACAATCAGGAATAACAATGTTAAGTTTAATAATATATGTACTAGCAATGACTGTGGTTGTTTCAACTGTAGCTACTATAACTTCGTTTTTTTATTCTAATGTAAACGATTTACAAGAAGGAAGTTCTAATATTTCCGAATTAGCAAAATTTAATATGTATTTTTTAAATGATATTAATAGAAAAAATAATCAAGTAAGTTATATAAACGAAAATAATACAAGTATAACATTTTTAACAGGAAACACTTATACATTTAATAGTGGAGCCATTTATTATAATAATATATGTATTTGTGAAAATGTAAAAGATATGCAAATAACAGTAGATGAAAAGGAAGAAAAAAAATTAATAAATGTTGATATTACATTAGGAGATAAAGTGAATTTTCAAAAGAAAATAACTTATGTTATGTAGGTAAATTTTGGTATTTCTAAAAAAATATATAAAAATTATGACAAATATTGTATAATAAAATTATATGAGATACAAAGGAGGAAATAATATGGCACAACCTATAGGAATTGAGTTAGTAAAAAAAGGGATAATTAATGAAGATGATATAGAAAGGGCATTAGATTATCAAAAAAACAATAGAGATAAGAAACTTGGCGAAATACTAAACATTTTAGGAGTATGTGATTCTAAACAATTAATAGAGGCTATAGGAGAAATTTTAGGCGAAAATGGAATGTTATTAACTCAAGATGATATAAAAATACGTCCAGAAGAATATGTATCACTTGATGTACTAAAACAAAACAAGGCAATTCCATTTGATATAGAGAATGGAAAAGTAAAAGTATGTTTTTGTGATACTAATAATAAAAGAGCAGTTGATGTAATAAGACTATTATTAATAAACAAAGGTTTAATAATGGAAAAATACATTACGTTTCAAGTCAATATAGATAGAATATTGCAAACATTAGACGGAAGAGCAGTAGATTCAATAGAATTAACGTCTACAATAACAGGTTTAGTAGACAGCATAATAAAGACTGCGATAGAGAGAAGAGCAAGTGATATACACTTTGAACCAGAAGAAGAAGGAGTAAGAATACGTTATAGAATAGATGGAGAATTATATACTGTTGCAAAAATAGAAAAAGAAAAACAGAATCAACTTATAGGAAGATTGAAAGCAATATCAAACATGCATCAAGAAAAACAAGAATCACAAGATGGTAGAATATTGTTATATCCAGATTATAATATACGTGTTTCATCACAAAGAAATGTATACGGAGAGAAGTTTGTATTAAGATTATTGAAGAAAAACTCAAATGTTAGAACTTTGTTTGATTTAGGATTTCCACATGATGAAGCATTTGCTAAAAAATGTTTTAATAAAAAGAATAGTATTACAGTTATGGCAGCACCTACTGGAGAAGGAAAAACAACTACATTATATAGTGTAATTGATTATTTAAACAAACCAGAAATAAATATTACAACAATAGAAGACCCTGTTGAAATAAGAATTCCAGGATTAAACCAAATTGAAATAGATGCAAAAAACACTTTTAGTGATTCCTTAAGAACTGTATTAAGGCAAGATCCAGATATAATTTTGTTAGGAGAAATAAGAGATAACGAAACAGCAGAAATAGCTTTACAAGCAGGACAAACAGGTCATTATGTGCTATCAACAATACATACTATAAATTCGATAGAAGTTATAACAAGATTAAGAAAAATGGGAATATCGAATTATGATATAGCTAGTACTCTAGCAACCTCTGTTTCACAGAGATTAGTAAGAAGAATTTGCCCACATTGTGCAAGACAAAGAGAATTTACTAAAGAAGAAATAGATATTATGACACAAATAGGACAAGAATATGGAGAAGATTTTGACTTTAAAGGAAAAACAACATTCGATGCTGTTGGATGTGATAAATGTAATAATTCAGGCTATCTTGAAAGAATTGCAATTTTTGAAGTCTTAAATGTAGATGATGCAATAAGAGAATTAATAGCTCATGATGCATCAACAATACAAATAAAAGAACAAGCAATGAAGGGAACATATAAACCATTAATAATAGATGGAATAAATAAGGTTTTAGATGGAATAACAACATTAGAAGAATTAAACAAAAAACTAGTTATATATTAATATTTAGGGAGGAAGAACTAATGATAAATGTAGAAAAAGTTTTAGATTTTGCTATTGAGCATGATGCATCAGATATACATTTTATATGTGGATTAAATCCAATGGTAAGAATAATAAGAAAATTAGAACCAGTAGAAAATACTGAAGTTTTGACAGAAGAAGATATGAATGAAATATATGATTATTTAATTAGAGGAAGTCTAGAAAAAGATAGCATATTTAAGAAAACAAAAAAACTAGATACATCTTTAGAATATGCAGATTTAAGATTTAGGGTAAATGTATCAATGTCAAATGATATACCTTTATTTACATTAAGAATAATAAAAAATACATTACCAAAGTTTGAGGAATTAGGTGTTCCAGACATAGTAAGGCGTATGACATATCAACCACAAGGTTTAATGCTAGTAACGGGAAAAACTAACTCAGGAAAAACAACAACTCTTAGTGCATTAATAGATGAAATAAATGAAAATCAAAATAAAAAAATATTAACACTTGAAAGCCCAATAGAATATAGGCATAAATCAAAAAAATCTATTATAGTACAAAAAGAAGTAGGAATTGGAGGAGATTCACTAAGTTATAGTGATGGTGTTAAAAACTCATTAAGAGAAGATTGTGATATCATAGTAGTAGGAGAGATAAGAGATAGGGAAACAATGGATGCAGCAATAGAAACAGCAGAAGCAGGACATTTAGTTATAGGAACATTACATACAAAATCATGTGCAGAAACTATAGACAGAATGATAAACTTTTATGATATAAGTGATCAATCTACAATGAAATATTTAATAGCATCTTTATTAAAACTAGTAATTTCACAAAGATTACTACCAGGAACAAATGGAAAACTAGTACTTGTTCCAGAAGTAATGGTTGTAGATAACATTGTTGCAGGTTTAATTAGAAAAGAAAAATTAAGTGTATCAGAAATAGAAGATGCAATACAAAGTGCGTCAGAAAAAGGAAGCGTAGGATTAATAAATTCTATAGCAGAGTTATTTGTTGATGAAAAAATTACGTTAGAACAAGCAAAGGCTCAAATTGAAGAGAAAAACATAGAAACATTAAATAGAACAATTATGCAATTAAGAATAAAAAAAGGAAGATAAAACTTATTTTGCTTTGTGTCTTAAGAAAGGAGGATAAAATAAATGCCAACATATAGATATAGAGCATTAACAGATAATGGCGTAATAGTAAGTAATATTGTAGATGAACAAAGTAGAAGTGCACTGATAAAAAAACTAAAGAGAAATAATTTAGTACCAATAAGTATTACAGAGCCAATAGCTATAACGAAAAGAAAAGTAAATAAAACAAAAAAGCATGTTAGAGATATTAACGATATAATGAAAAATGTTGATACATCAAGCATAATGAAAGGAAGAGAAGTAAAGCAAAGGTCTATAATACAAAAAATAAACTTTGCATTATCAAAAACAGAAAAAGTAACATCAAAAGATATTATAATATTTACTCAAAATTTTTATTTGTTAAAAAAAGCTGATTTTAATAATATACATGCAATAAGCACTATAATTGAAAGTACAGAAAACTTTACATTAAGAGGTATATTAGAAGATATATTAGCAGGTCTAGAAGCGGGAGAAAATATGTATACGACCATGGAATATTATTCTGATATATTTCCATACATATATATTAATATGATAAAAGTTGGAGAATTATCTGGTTCACTTGTTCAATCGCTAGAACAAGCTGTTAAATATCTAGAAGAAGCAGATGTAACGACTAAAAAGGTTAAAAAAATATTAATACCAAATATTTTACAATTTGCTGCCATATTAGTTTTATTAATGGTAGGTTCTATAGCAATAATACCAACTATACAACAGGTTTTTGATTCAGTAGGAGCAACAAAACCACTACCAGCAATATCATTATGGTTTTCGGATGTAATGAATTTAGTTTTGATATATTGGTATGTACCATTAATTGTTATAGGAATTATAGCTGGAATAATTATTTGGTATATTAATACACCAAAAGGAAAATATAATTTTGATTACTTTAAATATACAATGCCGATATTTGGAAAATTAATATTTGCATTAGACTTTACAAGATTAATGAGAGCTATGTTACTTAACTTACAAAATGGAATGAGAATACAAGAATCAATGGAAGTAAGTAAAAATGTTGTTAAAAATTATGTTATGCTTTCAATAATAGAAACATCTATAAACAATATTATAATAGGACAATCTTGGATAGAACCATTTGAAAAATCTGGATTAGCATCTTCAATGATAATAGAAATGTTAAAAATAGGAATGCAAACAGACTTATCTGAAATGATGGAAAAACTAGTAGAATATATGGAAATAGATATAAACAATATTATGGAGAAGATTATGGCTGTATTACCACAAGTTGTATATAGTATTGTTGGTATAGTATTAATTTTCTTAGTTGTAGTAGTATTAGTACCATGTATAGATGTGTATATGGGTGGATTCTTATTTGATGCATACTCAGACTTATTCTAAAATTGAAAGGATTAATTTATGCGAATAGGTGTAGATTTAGGCGGAAGCCATATAGCAGTAGGATTAGTATATGACGAAGGTACAATAAAAATAAAAAAAGAAAAAGATTTAAAAAAGGATTTTATAGAAATTGAAATAGAACAAACGATAATAGAATTCATAGAGGAAATAATTAAAGAAGAAAAAATAAAAAAAGAAGATATACAATTAATTGGAATTGCAGCACCAGGAAGCATACAAGATAATAAAATTAAATATTCTAGTAATTTAGGATTAAACAATTTTGATATAGTAAATAAAATAAAAAAATATTATAAATGTCCAATATACATAAAAAATGATGCTAAATGTGCTGCAATAGCAGAAAAGAAATATGGAAATCTAAAAAAATATAACAATTGTGTGTTTTTAACAATTGGCACAGGAATAGGTGGAGCAGTTTTCTTTAATAATGAATTATTAACTCCTAAAAAATATGAAGGGTTCGAACTTGGTCATATTATTATAGAAAAAAACGGAAAAGATTGTAAATGCGGCAAAAAAGGTTGCTTTGAACAATATGCATCTATTACAGCTTTAAAAGAAAATGTAAGAAAAGAATATAATATAAAAGAAAAAATAAATGGTAAGCAATTATTAGACTTAATAAAAGAAAAGACAAATGATAAAAAAATGCAAAAAATTTTAAAAGAATATATAGAAAATTTGGCAATAGGAATTTCAAACATAATAAATATTTTTGAGCCAGAAGCTATATGTATAGGTGGAAGCTTTACTCATTATGAAGATCTAATACTAAATGAATTAATACAAGTATTGAAAAATTCAAATTTACTATTTAATAAAGAAATTCCACCAATTTTAATGGCAAAAACAAAAAATGATGCAGGAATTATAGGTGCAACAAATATTTAAAAAATAATTAGCAATTTTTAATGAAAAATATGTTATAATAAAGATAATATTTTATTGGAGGGTTGTATGAAAGATTACGAAGAAATTGTTAATGGTTGGCTAAAAGAACGTGGCTTTAATAGTATAGATGAATTTAAAGAACATCAATTAAAAGAGCAAGAAAAATGGCAAAAGAGTTTTAATAATGAATATTTAAAAACATGTGATTTAAATAATATAGATATTTGGGAACTACAAAAATCATTAAAAGACAAAGATTTAATAGAAATTGATTTTAAAGATAATGCTATTATTATGGTCACTAAGAATGAAATATATTTAAAAGTATGGGGTCCAACTTCTATTTCAGTATATTTTCTTCCATCATGGAATGTAGATATGTATGGAGATTTTGATAACTATGATTATATACAACTTCAAAAAGATGATGATATATTTAATGACTATTGGGATAGAATTGCTAAAAGATTAGTAGAAAAATGTAACTATACAATGAAAGGTCATTATACTAAAGAAGGGGTATTAAAAGACATAGAAAAATATTTAAATAAATAAAAGACTACACAGACAAGCTTAATAAATGTAGTGGCGATTTTAATCGCCCGCTCTCCAACGGCTATGCTAATAAAAATTACTAAAAAAATTAACTGAATAAAAAATAAATAGAATATAATATGAGAAAATTCTTCGAAGAACGGGCGATTAAAATCGCCACTACAGGTGAAAAGCCAATCCTTCGAAGGATTTTTTATATAATAGAAAAGTTTTACTTTCCTATTATATAAAAAATAACATTGCACAGAAAATTTACTTTGTAAATTTTTGCGTCAACAAATCTTTACGCTTCTTTGAGACCTTGAATTTAGATAGCAAACTTTAAGATGTAGAGAAAAGGTCTCGTGAAGCGAGATTTGTTCTATCCTAAAAAATAATTGACAGAATAACAATTAGAGAATATAATAAATGCAGGAAAAATAAAAAAGGAGAAAGCAAAAGATGAAAAATGGAAAAAATGTTGATTTAGTAACACACACACACACACACACACACACACACACACGAATAAGAAGGAAAGAGGAATAACGCTAATAGCATTAATAATAACAGTAATATTGTTATTAATATTAGCAGGAGTAGCGATAAATTTTGCATTGCGGAGAAAATGGAATATTAAAACGAGCAGAATACGCAACAGATAAATATCAAAATAAAGCAGAGCAAGAACAAAACGAACTAGCAAAAATAGACGACTATATACAAAATGGGAGAGAAACAGTAACAATAAGTAAAGAAGAATATGAAAATTTAAAAAATGCAAATAAATATTCAACAACAGAACAAGTAGCTGGAACATGGATAGATGGAAAACCATTATATAGAAAAGTTATTACAGGATTAAAATCACCATCAAAAATAGGAGTATGGAAAGATTTATATACTGAATCAAATGCAGAAATGTTAATGGTAGAAAAATTGCTTTTACGTTATCCTGATGGAAGAATATTAGAATTAAATTATTATAATAGTGCAGGAAGTCTTTTTATGGTATCTGGAAATACAGTACAAGTATATGCAGACTATAGCGATAGTTATACAAATAAAGACTTGTTTTTAATAATCAATTATACAAAAACGACAGATGAAAAAATTAATAATTAAACATATGGGAATTTATGACAATATAATATAAACAGGAAACTAATAAATAAAAATGCTACAAAGACAAGCCTAATAAGTGTAGGGGCGATTTTAATCGCCCGCCCTCCAACGGCTATGCTAATAAAAATTACTAAAAAATTAACTAGATAAAATGAAATAAAAAATAAATATAATATGATATTAGAAAATTCTTCGAAGAAACGGGCGATTAAAATCGCCCCTACAGGTGAAAAGCCAATCCTTCGAAGGATTTTTTTTGTTAAATTAATTAGTTGCTATTTCTTAGTATTGACTTTTTTATATAATATATAGTATAATAATTAACAGTTGTTACCAAAAAGGTAAAGATGAGATTTAAATTTATGTATTAAAAATGAGATTTTTTAAAATAATATAGTTATTATTGATTCGGAAATTATTAATATGAAATAAAATGAGCGGAAATATTAAAAATATTAGCATTAAAATTATAAAATCTTGCAAAGCAAGATTTATTAGATATTTACAATAAAAAGGAATTAGTATGTTTTCCTTTTGAATTGTGTTATTTTTCGTATTGAAATAATGAATCAATCATTAAAGAAATACGATTTTTTTAATACTAAATTATAAATTAAATATAATTTTATACATTGGAAAGGAATGTGAATAAAAAATGAATAATGAGAATATGACAGAAGAAAATACAAAAAAAGAAGAGTTAGAAAAGAAAGGAAGAAGGAATTATAAAACTAGAACACCTAGTAAAAAATTAGAAAATAAAAGAGAAGAGAATATAAATAATGAAAAAACTAGAACTACAACTAGAAGAACAACACAAAGAAGAAATACTAAAATTACAGAGTCTAATAAAATGATAAAACAAACTTCTGATGATGACAATAAATTTCAATTTAAGAAAAGTCCATTAAAAATAATTCCATTAGGAGGATTATTAGAAATTGGAAAAAATATTACAGTTTTTGAATATGAAAATGAAATGATAATAGTTGATTGCGGTTTAGCATTTCCAGAAGATGATATGTTAGGTGTAGATTTAGTAATACCAGATATAACATACTTAGAGAAAAATAAAAATAAAATAAAAGGATTAGTCGTAACACATGGACACGAAGACCATATTGGAGCAATACCATATTTATTAAAGCAAATAGATGTGCCAATTTATGCAACAAAACTAACAATAGGATTAATTTCTAATAAATTAGAAGAACATGGTTTAGAAAGAAAAACAAGATTAAATGTTGTAAAACAAGGTGAAACTATTAATTTTGGAAAAATGCAAGTAGAATTTATAAAAAGTTGTCATAGTATACCAGATGCAGTGGCATTAGCTATAAATACACCAGTTGGTGTTATAGTTCATACAGGAGATTTTAAAGTAGACTATACACCAATAGATGATGAGAGAATGGATTTAGGACGACTTGCAGAATTAGGAAACAAAGGTGTTTTAGCACTAATGAGTGATAGTACAAACTCTGAACGTAAAGGCTATACTATGTCTGAAAGTACAGTAGGAGAGGTATTTGAAAAATTATTCTTAAATTGTACAAAAAGAATAGTTGTAGCAACATTTGCTTCAAATGTTCATAGAGTACAACAAATAGTTAACTCATCAGTACGATATGGTAGAAAAATTGCTGTATGTGGAAGAAGTATGATAAATATGATAAATACAGCAATAGAATTAGGATATATACAAGTACCTAAAAATGTATTTATTGATATAGATATGATAAATAACTATCCTGACGAACAATTAGTTATAATAACAACAGGCTCACAAGGAGAAACAATGTCAGCACTAACAAGAATGGCATCAGGAGAGCATAAAAAAGTAGAAATTACACCAAATGATTTAGTAATAATATCAGCAACACCAATTCCAGGAAATGAAAAATTAGTTTCTAAAGTAATAGATGATTTAATGAAAATTGGTGCAGAAGTTGTATATAGTGCACTAGAAGATGTACATGTATCTGGACACGCATGCCAAGAAGAACAAAAATTAATTTTATCTTTAGTACGTCCAAAATTCTTTTTACCAGTACATGGTGAATATAGACAATTAATAGCACATATAGATACAGCTAAAAAAGTAGGAATAGACCCTAAAAATTCATTTATAATGACAAATGGTAGAGTAATGGAATTAACTCCAAACGAAGCA
Source organism: uncultured Clostridia bacterium (assembly GCA_947630065.1). Classification (GTDB taxonomy): domain Bacteria; phylum Bacillota; class Clostridia; order TANB77; family CAG-508; genus RGIG8482. The sequence goes on along the minus strand of CANRGE010000016.1, from coordinate 18,809 downwards.
AAACTTACAGGAACAGTACAATCAGGTAAAATATTAGTAGATGGCTTAGGAGTTGGAGATGTAGGAAATATAGTTTTAAGAGATAGACAACATTTATCTCAAGATGGATTAATTGTAATAGTATTAACAATGGATTCAGAAGGAGAAGTTGTAGCAGGACCAGATGTAATATCAAGGGGATTTGTATATGTAAGAGAATCAGAGAATCTTATGGATGAGGTAAAAAAAGTAATAAGAGAAGAAATAATGAAATGTGAACAAAAACGTATAAAAGAGTGGTCTGTAATAAAATCAACATTAAAAGACACATTAAGAGATTATATATATCAAAGAACAAAAAGAAACCCTATGATTTTGCCTATAATAATGGAAATATAAAAAATAGCGATTTAAAAGTTGAAAAATGGAGTTATTTTAAGATATAAATTAGTTAGAACACATCAAAAAAACATAAAAACACTTTAACATATTGACAAACAAGAAGAATATAGTATAAAATACAAGAACAATAGTTCTTCTGTTCAAAATATAAATATGAAATAAGAGCTAGAATTAATAAAAAGGATGTGTTCTTATGAATGAAAAAACGAATGAGATTATTGTATTTGAAAATCAAGGTGTAAAACTAGAGGTAAATTTAAAGGATGAAACTGTATGGTTGACTCAAGCACAAATGGAAAAGTTATTTAATGTAAAGCAATCGACTTTAAGTGAACATATTAATAATATTTTTAAAGAAAAAGAATTAGATGAAAAAACTTCTATCGGAATTTCCGATAAAAGTTCTGGGGGTAGAAAATCTAAAATATATAATCTTGATGTAATAATATCTGTAGGCTATAGAGTAAAATCTAAAAATGGTGTAATATTTAGACAATGGGCAACAAAGGTTTTAAAAGATTACATGATAAAAGGATATGCAGTAAACCAGAAAAGACTAGAATATCTGGAAAAAACAATAAAATTAATAGATATAGCTAATAGAATAGATGAAAGATTAGAAGGAAATGAAGCAAAAGAAATATTAAAAGTAATTGGCGAATATACAAAGGCATTGGACTTATTAGATGACTATGACCATAAAACATTAAAGAAAGTAAATGGTAATATAGATGAAAGGAAAATTGAATATAGTACATGTATAAATATTATTAACAAACTTAAATTTAATGAAAGAAGTACATTGTTTGCTATTGAAAGAGATAAAGGTTTGGAATCAATTATAGGGAATATCTATCAGAGTTTTGATGGAAAAGATATATACAAAAGTATAGAAGAAAAAGGAGCAAATTTTTTATATTTAATAATAAAAAATCATGTTTTTACAGATGGAAATAAAAGAATAGCTGCAACTTTATTTATATATTTTCTAAATTTTTATGGAATTTTATATAAAAATAAAAAACAATTAATAGATAACAATACTTTAACAGCTTTAACTTTATTAATAGCAGAATCAAATCCAAAAGAGAAAGAAATAATAATAGACTTAGTAATGAATTTTTTAAGTGATTAAAAAGATAAAAAATCAATATTAATAAATAAAAGGAGAAATGTTATGGATTATAAAGATTTAGCAAATGCAATATTTCCTAATACAAAGGAAATAGAATATTATAAAGAAAAATATCCAAAAAGAGATTTACCAGAAGGAGCTATAGTAACAAGATTTGCACCAAGCCCAACAGGTTTTGTACATATAGGAGGGCTATACCAAGCAACAATAGCTAGAAAACTTGCTGAACAAACAAAAGGTGTATTTTTCTTAAGAATTGAAGATACTGACCAAAAAAGAGAAGTAGAAAATGGAATAGTAGGAATAATAGAAGCATTAAAAGATTTTAATGTAATTCCAGACGAAGGAATGACAGATGAAGAACATGAAATTGGAGAATATGGTCCATATAAACAATCTCTTAGAAAAGAAATTTATCATAGCTTTGCAAAGGATTTAATAGAAAAAGGTATGGCATATCCATGTTTCTGTAAACAAGAACAATTAGATGAAATGAGAGAAAAACAAGAAGCAGCAAAAATAAGAACAGGTTATTATGGAGTTTGGGCAAAGTGTAGACATATACCAGTAAATGAAGCTATTGAAAGAATAAAAGCAGGAGAGGAATATATATTAAGACTTAAATCTCCAGGAAATCCAGAAAAAAAGATAAAACATAAAGATTTAATAAAAGGAAACATAGACATTCCAGAAAATGACCAAGATATAGTAATAATAAAATCAGATGGTTTACCAACATATCATTTTGCACATGCAGTAGATGATTATTTAATGGGAACAACACATGTAATTCGTGGGGATGAATGGATATCTTCTGTACCACTACATTTACAACTATTCCAAGTTTTAGGAGTTAAAGCACCAAAATATGCACACATAGCACCAATAATGAAAGAGGAAGATGGAGCAAAAAGAAAATTAAGTAAAAGAAAAGACCCAGAAGCTGCAGTAAGTTATTATGCAGAAGTAGGAATACCACATGAAGCAGTATCAGAATACTTATTAAATATAGCAAATTCTAATTTTGAACAATGGAGAAAACAAAATCCAGAAGCAGATATATCAGAATTCGAAGTACAAATAAATAAAATGAGTGTTAGTGGAGCATTATTTGATATGGTTAAATTACAAGACATATCAAAAAGAGTTATATCTAGATATACAGCAGAGCAGGTATATGAAGAAACAATGAAATGGGCTAGTAAATATGATTTAGAACTAAAAGAAATGCTAGAAAAAGATACAAAATTTTCATTAAAAGTATTAGGAATAGAAAGAGGAAATGTAAAACCTAGAAGAGATATTGCAAAATGGTCAGATGTTAAAGATAATATAATATATATGTATGATGAAAAGTATTTTGGTAAAAAACAAAACTACGAATTTCAAAAAATCAATGACAAAGAAGAGATAAAAGAAATTATACAAAAATATATTGATAAATATTATAATGAGAATGATGATAAAGAAACATGGTTTGAAAAAATAAAAGATTTAGCAAATGAATATGGATATGCAAGAGAGGTAAAAGAATATAAGCAATCACCAGATAATTATAAAGGACATGTTGGAGATATAAGCACATTAATAAGAATATGTTTAACATCAAGAAGCAATACACCAGATATGTATGAAATAATGAAAGTATTAGGCAAAGAATCTGTAATAAAACGTTTAAATGAAGCTATAAAATAGAGGAGGTAGTTTTAATAAATGGATTATCAGATTGGGGATATAGTTAGAACAAAAAAGGTGCATCCATGTGGAAGTAAACTATGGGAAATAACAAGAATAGGTATAGACTTTAAACTAAAGTGCTTAGGTTGTGGACATGTAATAGTATTAGAAAGACAAAAAGCATTAAAAGCTATAACTAAAAAAGAAGAAAAAAAATAATTGCAATTTTGCAATTATTTTTTTTCTTCTTTTTTAGTTGAAAAACTAATATGCAATAAAATAGGAGTGATTAATGTTACAAGTAATATAGTAATTAATATAATTGAAAAAACTTCGCTATTAATTAAACCTAATTCTTTTGCTTCATCAATCATTATAAGAGCAACTTCGCCACGAGTAGCCATACCAATTCCAATTTGAATACAAGATTTATTTCTATATCCACATAATTTTGCACCTAATCCATTTCCAATTATTTTGCTTAATATTGTAATAAAAGTAAAGAAAATTATAAAACACCATACGGAAAATGAAAAACTAATAGTTGTTAGCTTTAGGCCAATACTTGCGAAAAATACAGGGGCAAAAATTGTATAAACCAGTACATCTATTTTATTTCTTATAAAATTACCAGTTTTTGTATTACCAACAATTAGACCAACAATATAAGCACCTATAATACCACTTAGGCCTAAACTTTCAGCAATATATGAGAAAATAAAAGCAAAAGCCAAAGAAAAAATAGGTAATTCTTCAGTATGAGGTAATCTATTTTCTAACCATTCCATAAATTTAAATAATATAAAACCAATTAAAATTGCCAAAATAAAGAATAATATTATTTTTAAAAATAGCATTGAAACTGTTGCAACAGATAAGGTTCCACCATTTAATACGAAAGTTAAAAAAATAACACCTATAACATCATCTACCACTCCTGCACCAAGAATTGCCATTCCGACACTTGTTTTCATTTTCTTTAATTCAATTAATGATTCAACAGTAATACTAACAGAAGTTGCAGTTATAACTGCTCCAAAAAATAAATTTAAACTAAAATCTGTAGTATAAAATCTACTAAATAAAACACCAAATAAAAAAGGAACTATAACTCCAAGACTTGCAATTATAACAAACTTTTTTGTATTAGGTATAAATTTTTTTAAACTAGTTTCCATTCCAGCAAGAAACATTATAAGAATAACACCAATTTTAGCAAGTACATCTATAGTAAGACTTGGTTGAACTATATTTAGCATAATAGGTCCTAAAACTACTCCAGCAATTAAACCACCTAAAACTTTAGGCATATGTATTTTTCCTGTGATAATGCTAAATAATTTTACAACCAAAATAATAAGTCCTAAATCTAATAAATATTTATAATCCATGATATCCTCCAAATAAATCGAAAAAAGTAATTATATGGTGATTATACCATAAAAGATAAAAAAAGTATTGAATAAAACATAAAAAATGGTGTATAATTATTAAATGAGCTATAAAACATAAGTTATTAAAGGAAAATATATGAATAAAAAAATAGACAAAATTTTCGAAATAATAAAAAGTAATAAAAGTTGGATTATATTTTTTATTTCAGCAGTACTTTTTTGTGTAATATTAGAAGATATATTTGATAATGAAATTTGGAAATTTGATATGGAAATTTACAATGCAATATCAAAGCTAAAATCAAATACAGTTACGAATATTCTTAAAGTAATTACAAATTTAGGTGGACCAATTTGCATAATAACAATAGCAATACTGTCCTACTTAATGGTAAAAAATAAAAAATATAAGAATTACATATTAATAAATTTAATTATAGTGACAATAGTAAATCAAGCATTAAAATTTATTATACAAAGACCAAGACCAACAGAATATAGAATTATAGAACAAGCTGGATATAGTTTTCCATCACGGACATTCTATGGTAAGTATGGCATTTTATGGCTTATTTATATATTTAATTTATAAAAATATGAAAAATAAAAAATTGAAAATAACATTATGTACTATATTATTAATGTTAGTTTTGCTAATAGGTATATCAAGAGTATATTTAGGTGTTCATTATGCTAGTGATGTATTAGGAGGAATTTGTTTATCAATAGCATATTTGATACTATATATAAAAATAACAAAAATATCATAAATATTTATGATAGGAAAGGGGAAAACATGTTAGAAAGAAGAAAAGTTGTAATAGTAGGAACAGGATTCGTAGGAATGAGTATGGCATACTCACTAGTAAACCAAGGAGGAATTAATGAATTAGTTTTAATAGATATTTTAAAGGATAAAGCAGAAGGTGAGGCAATGGATTTATCTCATGGAATACCTTTTGCACCTAGTAAAATAGATATAAAAGCTGGAGATTATGATGAATGTAAAGATGCTAATATTGTTGTAATAACAGCAGGTTTAAATCAAAAACCAGGACAAACAAGATTAGAACTTGCAACAGAAAATGTAAAGATAATAAAAGGAATAACAGAACAAATAGTTGCAAGTGGATTTAAAGGAATATTTGTTGTTGCAAGTAATCCAGTTGATTTAATGACTTATGTTGTATATAAAACATCAGGATTTCCAAAAAGTAAAGTAATTGGTTCAGGAACAGTTCTAGATACAGCAAGACTTCGCTTTTTAATTGGAGAATATTTAAAAATTTCAAGTAAAAATGTACATGCTTATATAATGGGAGAACACGGAGATTCTTCGTTTGTTCCATGGTCACATTGCTATGTAGGATGCAAAAAGCTTACAGAAGTTATGGAAGATGCAAAAAAAGATATAAAAGATTTAGATCAAATATATGAAGGTGTTCAACAAGCTGCATATGAAATAATAAAGAAAAAGAAAGCAACATATTATGGAATAGGAGTTTCTTTAGTAAAATTAGTAAAAGCTATATTAGGTGACGAAAATTCTATAATGCCAGTATCATCATACTTAGAAGGCGAATATGGACATTCTGGTATATTTATAGGTGTTCCAGCTGTTATAAATAGACATGGTGTAAGAGAAATACTAAAATTAAAACTAAATGAAACTGAACAAGAAAAATTCGACAATAGTTGCGAAATATTAGAAAAAATGTTACATGAAAATGTAGACAAATTATTATAGAACAAATCATATCAAAGAGAACCCAAAATGTTAAACAAAAAAGTTTAGCATTTTGAGTTCTCTTTATTGTAGTCTATATTCTTTTAGAATTACAAAATCATAATAGGTAAGTGCATAATTTGACCAACGTGTTTTACAATCAATAAAAAATTCTATATACTAATAATGTATATAGGATTTTTTGAATTATGAAAGGAATTAGAATAAAAATGCAAAATTTAGAAAAACAAAGTGCAATAACGAAAAAAGAAACTACAGAAGACATATTAAAAAGTTTAGATAAGTGTTATGGTGTAACTCTTTTTAAAAATAAATTAAAACAATATATAGAATATATTAGACTAAAAAAAGAAAACAAGATAAATATAGGAAATAATAATATTATACTATTATGTAATAACCAAAATTATCAGAAAGAAGTAGAGATAATTAGTAGAATATTGGTAAAAGAAAAACTAATAGAAGATGATAAAATAACAATTATTACTGATATATATACTTTATATAATTTAAGTGATACTGAACTTGAGAAAAATAAACTTTATATTATAGATGATGAAAATAATATTGATATAAAATTAGAATCAATAATTAAGAAGAATTCAAATTGTATATTTCTTGTTATAGTAAAAGATTCAAAATTAATGTCAAAAATAGATAAAGATAACACACTAAAGATGTTAGAGAAAAATTTTTATTGGGAACTACCAATAATAGAGCCCACAAAAGAAGAAAAGATACAATATATAAAGAATGTAGCAAAACAAAATGGTTTAAAAATAAATTTAGAAGATTGGGTTATAGAATCTATTGCAGAAAATTCAATGATAGAATTAGATAAAACACTTATTAAAGCTTGCATTAAAGCTAACAAACAAAATTTAAAAGAAATAAATACTAATTGCTTTGATTTAGACGATATTTTATTTAAATGGGAAAATCCAAAAACAGATAAAAAATCCGAATATGGATTACATCAATTAAATTCTTTAATTGGATTAAATGATATTAAAGAACAAATAAAGAAAATATTGAGCTATATTGAAGTAGATACAGAACGAGACGGGACAGGAAGAACTATGCTACATATGTGTATGAGTGGAAATCCTGGTACAGGAAAATCAACAGTGGCAAGAATAATTGGAGATATATTTGCAGAAAATGAGGTGCTAGGTACCAAAAAAAATTTTGTAGAAGTTAGCGGAGAAGATTTAATTGGTAAATGTGTAGAAGATACAGTATCAAAAACAAAAAAGGTTATACAACAAGCAATAGGTGGAGTATTGTTCATAGATGGAATATATTCATTAATACAAGACGAAGATGGACCAAAAAGCAATTATGGATATGAATGTATATCAACATTAATTAAAGAAATGGAAGACTATAGAGAAGATTTGTGTGTTATATTAGCAGGTTATCCAGAAGAAATAGAAAAACTAGTAAAAATAAATCCAGGTTTCAAAAGTAGAATACAATTTTTTATGAATTTTCTAGATTATAATGTAGAAGAATTATATAAAATATTTTTAAAACAATTGAAAGAAGATTTTCTTAGCCTAGAAAAAGGTTGTAAAGAAATTGTAATTGAGTATTTTGAAAATGAAGTAAAATTAAAAAAAGAAAATTTTGAAAATGGTCATTTAGTAAGAAATCTAGTAGAAAAGATAAAATTTGAACAAGCTGTACGAATCAAAGAAAAAGGTAGTGATGATTTATATACAATAATACCACAAGATATAAAAAATGCGGTAAATATAATTAAAAAGGGTGTATAGAAAATGAGATATGTAATAAAAGAAGTAAATCAAGATATATTAAAAGATAAGAAGTTTGAATATTTAGCTTTATGGTTTTCAAATTTAGATACAGCAATAATAGAAAGAAAAGCAATTAAGAAATTTGAAATAGATACTATTTTAACAGATAGTCGTTATAATAGAAATAGTGTATTGAAATTTAGATTAGAATTAGATAAATCATATTGTGATAACAAGTTATTAGAATATGATTATGATACAAATGACCGAATACCAATGGAAGAAAGAGAAACAATTTCAGAATTAATATACAATAAAAAACATATATCTATTCAACAAATATATTTACTAGATAAAGACTTAGAACAATATGACCAATATTATGTTTTTTACAAATATACAGATATAAATACACCTAATACAGATGTATATATTCATACAAGAATAACAGAAGATACAATTTGTCTAATGATGGATGTGAATGTTAAAATAGCAATTATAGATTCAGAATTTGAACTTGCTTCTGATAAATATCTTTTAAAGAGAGAATCAGAACAATTAAATAAAGCAGACTTCATAAGAGAAAAGAAAGCAGTAGAAGAGTTTATGAAAAATAACAATGAAATGGTCAATTTTGATAATACTCCTAATTCAGTATATTTTTATAGAATAGTTTTTCAAAAAGATGAATTAAATATTTTAAATAGAAATGGTTATATGACAATAGAAGAAACAATAGAAGCATTAAAAAAAGAACCACCAATAAAATATCCAAATGAATATAGTGATATACAAATAATAATAGAAAAACATTATTTTTCTGATGAATATGCTTATTGTAAAGTGACATTTAATAGAGAATGGGAAGTTATAAAAATAGAAACAAGCAAAAAGTAGGTATATATAAATTAGAAAAATAAAATAAGGATAAAAGAAGGAGAAAAATTAAAATGAAAATAAAAGAAATTAGTGATATAAACGAAATTTTAACGAAAATTTCAAACATAGATGATAATATAAAAAAGCTAGATAGAGAAGAATTGATTATATTAAATTTAAAAAATTATACAAAAGATGTAGCTTTGGATGTTACTTCTAATGTGTTACAAAAAATAAATAATCCGATTGCAATTTTTAGTTCAGAGGTTAATAAAAAACAAATTATAAATAAAATTTTATCAAATGATTCAAATATTGATTATAACAAAATAGAAAGTGGACAAATAAATACTGAAGAATGGGATAGACTTACAAAAATAATAAGAACACTTTCAGAAAAAGAAATTTATATAGATGATACAGAAAATTCAATGCAAGAGATAATTGCCAAAAGTATAGAACTAAGAAAAAATAATGATATAAGAATTATGATATTGATGAATTAAACAAATATAGTCAATATTTTAGTGAAAGGATGTATAAAGAAAATGAAAAAGATTTATCTATTACAGGTAATGTTTGATTTTAACAACTATAACTATCATTATGAAAATGTATATTCAAGTTTAGAATTAGCAAAACAAGTTGGAGAGAAGTGGCTAGAAGATGAATTAAGAAAAGAATATGAAGATTGGTTTGAGGAAGATGCAAAAATAGAAAAACTATCTAAAGAACAATTATTTAAACTAAAAACGATTTATGACTTTACAATAACAGAATTTGAACCTGAAAATGTTGATAAATTAATGAATCTAAATAATTTACCTATTGTAAGTAATTTAGATATTCATAATTTATATTGTGCTGATTTAGTACCTGCAAAAATAGAGCATAGTTATGATTATAATGGAAAAGAAATTTATATTACAGGTGTGTATATTTTTAATTACAAAGGTAAGCGATTAGAAAGAAAAGTTACAGTAGATTATGAAGATTATATTAATCCATCTGCTGGTACAAAATTCAAAAAGGGAGATATAGTAAAAATAAAAGAAGATTACTATAGTCATTCAAGAAATTATAATTTTTATGATAAGCTACATGTAATAACAGATATTCCACATAAAAAGAAAAATCAAAAATTCTTTGATAATTCCTATAATGTTATAGTTAATCATAACAGCTTTGATGAAGGATGTCATGTAGATGTCTTTAATGAAAAAGAACTAGAATTATATACACATAAATTACCTACTGATTCTCCTCTTATATTTTTAAGCAAATATTTTAAAGGAGAAATAAAATTAAGAAATATAACTTTGCAAGATATTGAATGTGGAAAAATAACATTGAATGAAAATAAAAGCTTTAGAAATATTCCGGAAATAATGGAACAAATGAAAGAAAATTAGTGATTTTAAATAACAATAAAATTATATGTTATTTAAAACGATAACAAATCTCGCTTCGCGAGACCTTTTCTCTACATCTTAAAGTTTGTTATCTAAATTCAAGGTCTCAAAGAAGCGTAAAGATTTGTTGACGCGAAAATTTACAAAGTAAATTTTCTGTGCAATGTTATTTTTTTTATATAATAGGAAAGTAGAACTTTCCTATTATATAAAAAGAAGCTTTCTTAAGTGAACACCATATAGTGGATGCTATAAAAGAGAGCTCCTTTATTATATATAATTATTTAGTTTGTTCTTCAGGTTTTGAAATAATATTATATATAATAATTCCAAAACAAGAAATAAGAAGAGTAAATACATAAATGAATATAGTGACCTTAAAATTACCATTTAGAGTATTAGCGCCAGCAATAGTAGAACTAATAATAGATGGAAATCTAGCAAATGTTGCAATTAATAAAAATTTTATAGGATGAACTGGTAATAATCCTCCTAAATATACAAATAAATCTTTAGGTGTTCCAGGAATTAAAAAAACGAAAAATAAAACAATTTCAAGTCTTTTTGGATTTGAAAGCAATTTATTTTTATATATTTTTTCTATAGTATCATGTCCTAAAAAAGTTTCAATAAAATTAATTCCGAATTTTCTAACGCAAAAAAATATAATAAAAGAACTTAAAAAAGAGCCAATAAATAATATAATCATTCCATTAAAAGATCCATAACACATTCCAGCCAAAAATTCTATAGGTTCACCAGGAAGAATAGGAACTAATATTTGTAATAATTGTAGACCTATTATAATAAAAGCACTAGAATTTCCTGAATCAGCCATTTGTGATTTGAAATTTAATCTACCCTCATCTGTGGCAAGATTTTTAAATAAAGGTAATAATTTTATAGTAAGTATTAATAATAAAGCGATAATAGCTAAAAAAATTAGTATTTTTAAAGTTTTAAATTTTTTTATATTTTTATTCTCCATATAAATTTCCTTAAATATAAAATTTTAATATAAAACCCTCAAATTATTATATAATTTTGAGGAGGTTCTTTTAATAAAGTTATAAAATCTTCTGTGCTATGTGATTGAACATTCCGTAAAGATTCGCTTAGATTATGCATTTTAACTTTTCTCCCTATAAATTTATAACATAGAAAATATTATAAATAATCCAAAAAGAAAAGTCAAGAAAGAAGACATAAAATTAAGAAAGTCTAAATTTTTGTGTAAATTAAATTTTTCTAACATATACAAAAATAATATTATATGATAAAATTTAAAAAAGGCAAGAATTTGTTGAAAGGAGTAAAGTAGTGGAAGAAATAAGAAAAAGAATATTTGAATTAGCTGAACCTAAATATAAAGAATTCCATTCAAAATTATGTCCAGGAACAAATAATATAATAGGAGTAACCGTACCAAACTTACGAAAGCTAGCAAAAGAACTTTCTAAAGAATATAAAACTAATTTAGAAAAAATAGGAAATGACTACTATGAGGAAATAATGTTACAAGGAATGATAATAGGACTTGCTAAAATGGAATATGAAGAAAGATTAGAATATTTAACAAATTTTATTCCTAAAATAAATAATTGGGCAGTATGTGATGTGACATGTTCGGGATTAAAATTTATAAAAAATAATAAGAAAAATTTTTTAGAATTTTTAAAAAAGTATCTAAAATCAGAAAAAGAGTTTGAACTAAGATTCGCAATTGTAATATTATTAGATTATTATATAGAAGATGACTACATAGATGAAGTGCTAAATATAATAGATAATATTTCACATGAAGGGTATTATGTAAAAATGGCACAAGCATGGGCAATATCAATTTGTTATATAAAACAATCTAAGAAAACTATGCAATATTTAAAACAATCAAAATTAGATGATTTTACTTATAATAAAGCTATACAAAAAATAAGAGAATCATATAGAGTAACAGACAAAGAAAAAGAAATGTTAAAAAAAATGAAAAAATAGAGTAAAAGGTATATAAAATGATTGACAAATATAGTAAAAAATGTTAAAATTATTAACTGTAATCCGCTTAATTAAGGTACATAAAGGTTAATTTAGTTTAACTACCTAAAGTTTGGGATTAGCGAGTATACAAAAAAGGGAGGTGTACATAAATGTACGCAATAATTGAAAGCTGTGGAAAACAATATAAAGTAGCAGAAGGAGATGTAGTTTTCTTTGAAAAATTAGATACTGAAGAAGGAAAAAAAGTTACTTTTGATAAAGTTGTTTTAGTATCTGATGAAGGAAAAGTAGAAATAGGAAATCCTTATGTTAAAGGTTATAAAGTTGAAGGAAAAGTAGTTGCTCATGGAAAAGGTAAAAAAATAATAGTTTTCAAATATAAACCAAAAAAGAATTATAGAAGAAAACAAGGACACAGACAACCATACACAAAAGTAGAAATCACATCAATAAAAGCAGCAACTAAAAAACAAGCAACAGAAGCTGAAGAAAAAGTAGAAGAATAATTTTTTGATATTAATTTAAAAGAGATATATAACAACAAATTGAAGGGAGTGAGATAGAGTGGCTCATAAGAAAGGTCAAGGTAGTGTTAAGAATGGTAGAGACAGTGAATCTAAACGTCTTGGAGTTAAAAGAGCTGATGGACAATTTGTTTTAGCAGGAAATATATTAATAAGACAAAGAGGAACAAAAGTACATCCAGGAACTAATGTAGGAATTGGTAGTGATGATACATTATATGCATTAGTAGATGGAACAGTTAAATTTGAAAGATTAGGTAAAGACAAGAAAAAAATTAGTGTTTACCCAGTAGTAGAAACAGCAAAAGCTGAATAAGATAAAACAACTCCTAACAGGAGTTGTTTTATTAATATAATAGGAAAGTTCTACTTTCCTATTATATAAAAAAATAACATTGCACAGAAAATTTACTTTGTAAATTTTCGCGTCAACAAATCTTTACGTTTCTTTGAGACCTTGAATTTAGATAGCAAACTTTAAGATGTAGAGAAAAGGTCTCGCGAAGCGAGATTTGCTATATAATAGGAAAGTTCTACTTTCCTATTATATAAAAAAATAACATTGCACAGAAAATTTACTTTGTAAATTTTCGCGTCAACAAATCTTTACGCTTCTTTGAGACCTTGAATTTAGATAGCAAACTTTAAGGTGTAGAGAAAAGGTCTCGCGAAGCGAGATTTGTTATATATAATAAAATAGGAAATATTATATAAAAGTAACATTTGGAATAAAACTATAAAGGAGGATTAGATATTATGGAAAGAAAAGATAGGATATTAACAGGAGATAGACCAACTGGAAAAATGCATATAGGACATTATTTTGGTTCATTAAAAAATAGAGTGAAATTGCAAGATGAATACGAAACATACATAGAAGTAGCAGATGTTCAAGCATTAACAGATAATTTCAATAACCCAGAGAAAGTACAAAGAAATGTATTAGAAGTATTAAAAGATCAATTATCAGTAGGAATTAATCCAGAAAAAGTAACATTTTTTCTACAATCTATGATACCTGAAATAGCAGAACTTACAGTATTTTATTCTAATCTTGTAACAATATCACGATTGCAAAGAAATCCTACTGTAAAAACTGAAATAGCTCAAAAGAAAGAACTATTTGGGGAAAGTGTAACATATGGTTTCTTAGGATATCCTGTAAATCAAGCAGCAGATATAACTGCATTTGATGCTACAATAGTTCCAGTAGGAGAAGACCAATTACCATTAATAGAACAATGTAGGGAAATAGTTAGAAAATTTAACTCAATATATGGAGAAACATTAAGAGAACCTAAAGCATATCTTAGCCAAAACAAACGTATAAAAGGATTAGACGGAAATGAAAAAATGGGGAAATCTTTAGGTAATGCAATATATTTATCAGATTCAGAAGAAGAAATTGCAAAAAAAGTAATGAGTGCATTAACAGATCCAAATAGAATAAGAAAAGATGATTTTGGAAATCCTGATATATGTATGGTTTCATATTATCATAAATTATTTACACAAAGCGAATATGAAAATATATGTGAAGAATGTAGAAAAGGTAAGCGCGGATGTGTTGATTGCAAAAAACAATTAATAAAGAGTATAAATGCAGAATTAGGACCAATAAGAGAAAAAAGAAAATACTATGATGAAAATCCAAAATTAGTTAAAGAAATATTAATGGAAGGTACTTCTAAAGCTAGAATAATTGCAAAAGAAACCATGAAAAATGTAAAAGAAGCTATGAAGTTAAATTATTAAAAGGAGATAATATGTTTACAGATTATGCAAAAATAATAATAAAATCAGGAGATGGAGGGAATGGCTCTAAATCCTTTAGAAGAGAAAAATATGTTGCAGCAGGTGGACCAGATGGAGGAGATGGAGGAAATGGCGGAAGTATATATTTTAAAGTAAATCCTGACATGAATACATTACTTGATTTTAGATATAATAAAAAGTTTAAAGCACAAAACGGAGAAAATGGTAGTGGAAATAATTGCTATGGTAAAAGTGGAGAAGATTTATATATAAGTGTTCCATTAGGCACAATTATAAAAGATGCGAATACAGGAAAAGTAGTTGTAGATTTATCTAAAGAAGGACAAACAGAAATGGTATTAAAGGGAGGAAGAGGTGGAAAAGGAAATTCACACTTTGCTACTTCTACTCGTCAAGCACCACACTTTTCTCAAGATGGAGAAAAAGGATTAGAAAAAGAACTTATTTTAGAATTGAAATTACTTGCAGATGTAGGTTTAATTGGATTCCCTAATGTAGGAAAATCAACTTTTTTATCAATAGTAACATCTGCTAAACCAAAAATTGCAGACTATCATTTTACTACTATAATACCAAATTTGGGTGTTGTAGAAAGTGAATATGGAGATAGATTTGTAATTGCAGATATTCCAGGAATAATAGAAGGAGCATCTGAAGGAGTAGGACTTGGAATTCAATTTTTAAGACATATAGAAAGAACAAGATTATTATTACACATAATAGATGTATCTGGATTAGAAGGAAGAGACCCTGCCCAAGATTTTTATACAATAAATACAGAATTAAAAAAATATAGTGAAAAATTAAGCAAAAGAAAACAAATTATAGTAGCTAATAAAACAGATGTTATGGTAGATGAAGATGCATATACTAAATTAGAACAGGTAGCCAAAAAAGAAAATATGGAAATATTTAAAATTTCAGCTGCTACTAAAGAAGGTATTAATGAATTAATGAATAGAGTTGCAGAAGTATTAAAAGAATTACCAAAAGAAGAATTAGTACCAATAGAAGAAAAAATAGTATATACATTAGAAGAAGATAAAAATGACTTTACAGTAAGAAAAGAAGGAGATACTTATATTGTAGAAGGAAAAGCTGCTGAAAGACTTTTAGGAAGAATAAATGTAGAAGATAATGAATCAATGTATTATTTCCAAAAAAGTATGAGAGAATTAGGGATAGAAGAAGAATTAAAAAAACAAGGAATAAAAGAAGGAGATACAGTAATATTTGTAGACTGGGAATTTGAATGGATTGATTAAAAAAATAAAATGTCAAACAAAATTTTTTAGAAAATTTGTTTGACATTTTATTTTTTTTATGATACCATAGTGACAAATATAAATAAGGAGTGATTTGATGAAAAAGGATTCAAATGAACTAAATAAAAGAGAAAAGGCAATACTAAAATATATTGAGAAACAAATAATAGCAAATGGATATCCACCATCTGTAAGAGAAATAGGAAAAGCAGTAGGACTAAAATCTACAGCAACTGTACATGGTTATATTGCAAAACTACAAGAAAAAGGATATATTAAAAAAGAATCTCAAAAAGGTAGAACATTAAAATTATTAAAGGGAGGATTAGTAGAAAATCCAAACCAAACACAAATGAAAGAATTTTATAGTGGAAAAGAAATGGTAGAAGTACCTGTTATAGGAAAAATTACAGCAGGAGCTCCAATACTTGCAGTAGAAAACATTACAGATACATTTCCAATTCCAATAGATTTTGTTGGAAACAGTGAAAGCTTTATGCTAACAGTTAGAGGCGAAAGTATGATAGAAGCTGGAATTTTAGATGGAGATTACATATTAGTAAAAAAACAAAATACAGCAAATAATGGAGAAATAGTAGTAGCTTTAATAGAAGATGAAGCAACAGTTAAAACTTTCTATAAAGAAAAAGACCATATAAGATTACAACCAGAAAACTCAACAATGGATCCAATAATTGTTCCAGACTGTAAAATACTTGGAAAAGTAGCAGGAGTATTTAGAAAAATGTAAATATTATAAAAAAATGATGAAATATAACTTAATTTATATATTTCGTCATTTTTTATATATAATTTTATTTATGGTATAATATGAATATAATTTTAAAGGAGGAAAAATTCTAAATGTTTGACCAAAAGAAATTTGAATTTGATATAGCTAATTAAAAAAAAGATTTAGCAATGGAAAATATAGAAGTTAATAATGAAGATATAGAATTACTTAGAAGATACTCAAATAAAGAAATTACAATGGTAGAAATGATAGATATAATAAAAAAGTCAGTATAAGAATAAAATAGAACAAATCTCGCTTCGCGAGACCTTTTCTCTACATCTTAAAGTTTGCTATCTAAATTCAAGGTCTCAAAGAATCGTAAAGATTTGTTGACGCGAAAATTTACGAAGTAAATTTTCTGTGCAATGTTATTTTTTATATAATAGGAAAGTAGAACTTTCCTATTATATAAAAAAATAAAAAGCAAGATGAAAGGAATTTTAAGTATATGGATACATTTTAGACTTGCAAAGAATAGAATCAGCAGATATGTTAAATGCATGTATAATGTCAGTAATAGATACAGAACTTTTAGAAAAAGCAATGTTGAAATGTTTGTACAAGTAGGAATAATTAATTTTATATAGAGTAAAAAGATGTAAATATTTGCATCTTTTTAACATTTATTTACACATATTGCAAATACTACACAATAGGTGATAGTATGAGTGAAAAAGAAGTGCTAAAACTTTGGAAAAGTGGATTAAGCAAACATAAAGTAGCACAAATGTATTATAGAAGATATAACCAATATATAAAATTAATTCGCCTAGAAGTTGTAAATAGACATGCAGGTAAATATATAACATATATGGAAGCATTAAATAGAGTAGAAAAAATAATATTAGAATATATAAAAATAGAGAATAGTAGATAATGAGATTTTATTACTCATATAAAAAATAATCTAGCAATATTAAATATTACTAGATTATTTTTTGGTATATGTTCGAAAATATTATCTCTTACTAAATTGTGGAGCTTTTCTAGCTTTTTTAAGACCGTATTTTTTTCTTTCTTTCATACGAGAATCTCTTGTTAAGAATCCGTTTGATTTTAAAACTGGTCTATATTCACTATTTGCTTCTAATAAAGCTCTAGATATTCCAAGTCTTATAGCACCTGCTTGACCTGTAAATCCTCCACCTTGAACTTTACAAATTACATCATATTTAGATAATGTATTTGTTACTGTTAAAGGTTGTCTAACTATAACTTTTAATGTTTCTAAATCTAAATATTCATCTATATTTTTTCCATTTATTGTTATATTTCCTGTTCCTTCAACTAATCTTACTCTAGCTATAGAACTTTTTCTTCTACCTGTACCATAGAAAACTATTTTTTCTGATTTTGCTTTAGGCATTTAATTTTCCTCCTTAAATATTTCTTAGAATTTCCATACTTCTGGTTTTTGAGCTTCGTTTTCGTGTTCACTACCAGCATATATTCTTAATTTTTTAATTGTTTGTCTTCCTAAACTATTTTTTGGAAGCATTCCTTTTATAGCAAGCATTAAAGCTTTATTAGGATTATTTTGTAACATAACTCTAGCTGGAGTTTCTTTCATTCCGCCTATGTAACCAGAATGATGTTTATAAACTTTTTGATCTAATTTATGTCCTGTAAGAACAACTTTAGCAGCATTAATTATAATTACATGATCACCAGCGTCTATATTAGGTGAAAAAGTTGGTTTATGTTTTCCTCTTAATAATTTTGCAGCTTCTGTAGCAACTCTTCCTAAAGGTTTGCCTTCTGCATCAATTATATACCATTTTCTTTGAATATCTTCTTTTTTTATACTATATGTTGTATTATTCATGGTAATAAATACCCTCCATTCATAATTTTAAATATTAGATTATTATAAATTTAAAAATAAACTACCGGGGAGAAGTTTATTTTGACTTATAATAAATAATTGCTTAATAATTTTAATACAAAAATTGGAAAAAGTCAATAATTATCTAA
Organism: uncultured Clostridia bacterium; assembly: GCA_947630065.1. GTDB lineage: Bacteria > Bacillota > Clostridia > TANB77 > CAG-508 > RGIG8482. The sequence goes on along the minus strand of CANRGE010000016.1, from coordinate 91 downwards.
TAAAATATTTACATTTCGCAAATTTTTATTTGAATTTCCGTTTTTTATTAAAAACCTGATATAAGTGTGGTGATATAATATTAATATGTTT
>CANRGE010000015.1 GCA_947630065.1 uncultured Clostridia bacterium | reverse complement strand
ATTGGGAATGATAGGTTATGCAATTTAATTATATGATTTTTATATATTTTTGTTTCACATCATTGACACTACAACAAAGATATTTAGCGGTTTTTAATAAATGCACTTGACAAAAATGTTATAAATATGCTAATATATATAATGTTGTTACTGAAACAACACACGGAGAGGTGGTCGAGTTGGTTTATGGCACCAGTCTTGAAAATTGGCGTAGGTTAATAGCCTACCGTGGGTTCGAATCCCACCCTCTCCGCCATATTTATATATAAGAGAAATGGAGGCGTACCCAAGTGGTTGAAGGGGACTGTTTGCTAAACAGTTAGGGTTCGTAAGGGCCGCGGAGGTTCAAATCCTCTCGCTTCCGCCAAATTATGTGTTTTTATAGGATTTTATAGTTCTATAAAGACACTTTTTTATATAATAGGAAACTTCTACTTTCCTATTATATAAAAAAATAACATTGCACAGAAAATTTACTTTATAAATTTTCGCGTCAACAAATCTTTATGCTTCTTTGATACCGTGAATTTAGATAGCAAACTTTAAGATGTAGCGAAAAGGTCTTGCGAAGCGAGATTTGTTCTTTTATACAAATAATTTTTATATAATTTTTGATTTATGCTTTTTCTGGTATTTACTATTTTATCTTTTATCTAAAGTAAATATTTTTTATATAATATTACTTTAGGAAACATTATGCTTTAAATTTTTAGTATAATCTTAATTATTTTTTATTCTTTAATATAGAAATTTTATTTAGTATGATAATCAAATTATATATTTATAGTATTATAAACTTCCTATAATAACTCCACAACTAACAATATAAAGAATAATTTACATCTATTTAGAATAATAGTTATAAAAACACACTAAAAGACAATTTAAAAAATAAAAACAAATAAAGTGCAGATATATTAACATGTTTAAAATATAGCAATATAAAAGTGTCCAAAAGCAAAACGATATAAGTCTATTTTAATTATCTGTTTTTTTAAAGAATAATTATATCTTGCTAAGCAATAAAAAATATTATTTCTACATTCATTAAAAATGTAAAAATAATATTTTTTTATTTACTTAAAAGTTTCATAAGATGATGGAAATTATTACCATAAAAAATAAGTATAGAAATCTAATAAAAAAAACAAAGAAATAAAACAGAAAGACAAACGGAAAAATAAAATAGCTCTATTTCAATAATATAAAAACAAATAAACAAAAAAGACAATGAGAATAATAAGAAAAATAATAATAAATTAAAAAAAATATTTGAGGAAAAATTAAAAAAAGTATCAGAAAACAAAAAAATCAAAATAAGAAAATAACTTTTTAAAAATTTTAAACTAATAAAAGTACATATTGCATAAAATAAATTATATAATTTTTTTAAAAATACAATAAAAAAGTGAAAAAATAACATATGAAAAAACAACATTTTAATTTGTCATTGTGAAAAAAACAAAGTGTTAAAAATATTTTATTCTTTTTATAAAAAATAAAAAAACAGATAAAATAAAAAAGTATAAAAATAATAATTTGATGTTAAAATTTTTATTTTTTATAATATTTTATATAATAAAAATAAAATATTAAAATATAAGAAATAATAAAAAAATAACAAATAAAATTTATACTAAAAATACAAGCAAAAAAAATTAAGATTAAGATTTTATTTTATTATTAATAACAACTTAATAATAAGTTAATAATAAAATAATTATTAATTAATAGATAAATAATAAATAAAATAATTATTAATTTTATTTATTAATTATTTTTTTTAAAAATAATTATTTTAAATTTGGAATAATAGAAAAAAACGCTATATCAAGCCAAAAAAATAATGAAAAAAATAAAAAAATAAAAACAATAAATAATAAAAAAATAATTAAGATATATTAAAAAAACAATAAAAAAACAATAAAAAAACAATAAAAAAATAATAAAAAAATAATAAAAAATAATTAAAAAATAGCCAATAAAAAATCTTAAAAGAATAAAATAATAAAAATTTTAATATAGATTATAAAAATAAAAAATAAAATAAAAAAATAGAGAATTTTTCAAAAAATAAAAACAATAAAAAAATAATATAAAAAGCGATTAAAAAATTAAAAAGAATAAATACAAAAAATTATTTAAAGATAAAAAACAAAATAGATAAAATTAAAAAAATAATAAATAAAAAAATAAAAATTTAAAAACAACACCTAAAAGGCAAAAAAATAAAACTAATAAAAATTTTAAAAAAGACGAAATAAAAATAAGATTAAAAATAAAAAAAATAAAAATCAAAAGCATAAAAATAAATAATAAAAAAATTAAAAAAAAATAAACTAATAAAAATTTTAATATAGAAAATAAAAATAAAAAATAAAATAAAAATACTATAACAAATTTTCAGATATAAAAATTAAAAAAATAAAATTGTCTAATAATAAATAAAAAAATTGTAAACAAAAAATTAAAAAATCATAAAAAAATATATTATATAAATAATTTTTAAGAAAAAAATTATTTATATAAAAATAATATAAAATAAAATTTTTAAAAATGATAATATATTATAAAAATTATTTTTTATTGTTAAAAAGAATCAAAATTTTATTTATAATAAAATATAATAATTTTATTTAGAAAATATAAAAATAAAAAAAAAGACTAATATCATATTATTTTATATAATAAAAAAAATAAAAAAGTAAAAAATATCAAAAAATAGCTAAAATTAATAAAAAAATAAAATAAATAAATATTTAAAAAATAAAAAAAATATAAAAAGAAATTTAAAAAATGGTAAAAAATGCCAAAAAAAAGATTTTTTAAAAAAATGCAAAAATAGCTAAAAACATGAGGAAATAAAGGCTTTAAGACATCTGAAGATAGAAAAAAATAGACAGAAGAATCTAAAAAAATAACGAAAATTAAAAAATAAATATTATGCAAACAATGAATTATTAAAGAAAAGCTAGAAATACCTTAAAATAGAGGCATAGAGCAGAGGGATAAGTAAAATGAATTTTTATAATAGTATAAATATAGAATAATAAATGGCTGAAAGAATTAAATGCAGTGACGAAAAGCATTGCGGAGAGCGAAAAAAATTAAAAATAGACAAAAACAGCTAAAAGTATACATAAAACAAGAAAAACAACAATTATTTACGACGCACGAAAATCGATTTTAAGACGTTTTAAAAAAACATTTAATATATAATCATTTATAAAAAAATAAAAAAATAAAGAAAAAAACAAAAAAAATAAAAAAATTACAAATAGAAAAATAGAAATATTAAATGAGAAGATTAAAAGAAAAAAATAATTTTATTTTTTTTCTATCTTCAAAAACAACATAAATATTTTTTTGAAGATAGAAAATTGTATGTGAAATTCTTATTTAATTTTAAAAATATAAAAATAAAAAAATAGAATTAAATAGAAAAAATAAAATAGTAAAATTTTACTTTTCAAAAAAACAAATAATTCGAATGAAAAATTTTTTATACGAAAACATCTAAAATTAAAAAACAAAATATATTTGATAGAAAATATAAAATCAAAAAATTTATAACTAAAAAATATAAAATTCAAAAAGGTGTAACCAAAAAAAATATATATAAAAAAATATATAAAATATAACACACAAAAAAAACATATAAATAAAAAACTAAAAAAATTTTTTAAAAATAAAAAATTGAATGAGTAGATTATAAAAAAATTTGAAAAAGAATAATAGAAAAAATTTTTTATAACGAAAAAAATAATATATAAAAAAATATTTTAAAATTAAAAAAACTTTTTTATTATAAAAATAAAAAAGAAAAACGAAAAATTATAAAAAAGTAAAAATAAAAATTTATAATAATAAAAAATAAAATTAAAAAAAATTAAAATCTAAAATGTTTAATATAAATTTTTAAAAGAAAAGGAATTAAAATAAGAGAATATTATAAATAAAAAAATTAATGTATCCAAAAATAATAAACAAAATAATTATTTACGACTAAATAGTTATTTTATAGTATTATTGAAAAAATAAATAATAAAAAATTAATTAAAAAATATAAAAAATGAAAAAAAATCAAAAAATATTAAAAAAATAAAAATAAAAATGTATCTAAAATAGTTGGAATATTACAACGGTGGCACAACATAAAGCGTAAATTAGGTAAAAAAAGTAATTATCTAAAAATGAAAATTTGTGAAAAAAGTATGCGGAATATACTATTTTAAGAGCAGATTCAACGAAGATTAAGCGATAATAAGAGATTGAAAAATAAATCAAATATAAACGTAAAAAATTATGTAAAATAAAGAAAAAAGCGAAAAAATATCTTGTAAGTATTGAAATTTAAGTAAAAACTTAAAAAAATCCACATAAAAATATAAGAAAAAAAATTAAAATAAGAAAGTGAATTATGAATAAAAACAATCATTATAATAGATAAAAAGCCTTGCGGACTAACAAAAATTTAAAAAATGGTAAAAAACAAGAAAAAGTATACATAACACACGTGAAAAATGTCAATTTAAAAACTCCAAAAAAAGCATAAAAAATAGGAAAAAAGATAAAAAAATTAATAATAATAATTAAAAATATTATAAAAATTAAAATTTAAAAGTTTTATATTTTTTAGAAAAAAATATAAAGTAAAATAGAAAAATTTTTTTGAAAGTAAAATATAAAATTAAAAAATATATTTTTATAAAACAAAAAAGAAATTGTTAATAAAAAATGAAAATACAATTTTTTAATATAAAAGATTTTAGAAAAAAATGTGAAATGCAAATGAACCAAAAAATAATTTGAAAAAAGTATATAGAAAAAATTTTTAATTTCGAAACTAAAAAAATTTTTAAAAATAAAATAATGTATCCAAAAAAAATTATGAATAAAAAAAATTAAAATTGAAATAAGAAAAAGAAGATAAAGAAAAAATTTATCATTAAGTTATTGAAAAAAATTTTTTTACATAAAATTAAAACAATAAAAAAAGAAAATAAAAAATTTAAAGAATTAGTTTTAACAAAAAATTTTTGAAAGTAGGATCAGAAAAAATTTTTTGGAAGTGAAATTTAATGAAAAAGTTTTTTGTATAAAAAATTTTTATTTTGAAATTATAAAAAGTAGTTTGTCATATAATAAATAGATAAATAGATAAATAGAAAATATAAGTTCTAATTTTTAATTTTTTTTTTACAAAATAAAAATTAGAAGTAAAAGATTAAAAATTTTATTCCCAAAAAAGTAAATTAAAAAATTTAAAAATTAAACTTAGAATATTAAAAAAATTTACAGAAAAATATGAACACAAAAAAATAATTTTTTTCATATATAAAAATAAAATAAAATTTTAATGATTGTGTTTATAAAAACTTATACTAGATTTTTTCATAAAATATATCAAGATAGAAAATAATAGTAAAAGCAAAAAAATACGAATAAATTATTTCACTTTTCTTATTATTTTTTTAATACAAAAAAATACATTATAAATATAAAAAAAAATATATTAATTTTTAAACAATTTTATATTTATACGAAGAAAATCTTATAAAATACGATAAAAAAAAGCAAAATTTAGACTTTAAAAAAATAGGTAAAAACACTTTAAAATATGCGGAAAATACAAGTTTAAAGGGTTAAAAATACTCTATAAAGATAATAAAAAGGTTGCAAATATGTAAGATAGAAAAACATGTAAAATTATGTAAATGTCCAAAAAATAAAAACAAAACACGTAAAGTACTTGAAATCTATGTAAAAAATGAAAATTTTAAATAAAAAAATGATATAAATTATTAGTTTTAAGGATTATATATTTACTAGAAGATATTGATAAAAAATGGCGCGAAGGCCTTGCGGGAATTGAAAAAAATTGAAAATACCTAAAATTGAAGAAGAGTATACATAAACACAACAAAAACCAGTAAGTAATAATAAAAAATCGACGCACGAAAATCGATTTTAAGACGTTTTTTTTTTTAATAAATAATATATGTATATAAAAAATGAATAAAAAATATTAAAAATAAAAAAAATATAGAGAAAAAAAGATGTATTTATGGAATTTTTTTGAGGATTTTTATACCATATTTTTATTTATAAATAAATACATCTTTTTTTTACTAAAAAAATTATATAAAAATAAAATTATTATTAAAAAAAACATATAACAAAATATAAAAAAATCTACCAATAAGATGCAACAAATTTTTATAAAAATGTTAATTAGATTAAATGAGAAAATTAATGAAAAAAATTTAAGAATAAAAAAATATATTCAAATAAATATAAAAAAATATGTACAGAATGACAAATTTTAAATAATGTAATGTATAAAAATATGATATAGTAAATTTAAAAATAAAAAATACAAATTTAAAATTGAATAAAAAGAGAATACAAAAAAATTATAATTATAATTTTAAAAATATCTGTTAAAAAGTTTAAAGCAGAAATATAAAAGTTAATATTTAAAAATAAATAAAAATTAAATTGATATAAAAAAATTCTAAGATATTGTCAATAAATAAAACAAAATAAATTCAAGATTATGTACAGTGATTGAATAGTTGAAAACAAGCTGAATACAGCCTAATAATAAATAAATGCTATAAAGTACAATAAAATTAATTTAAAAATAGGTCTAAAAGGCAAGGAATATTTAGAATGTAATAAAAAGAGTATAAAAAAGTTCGGTCTTATTTTATACTCTTATATATTATTTAATATGAATTAGCTGTTAGAAAATGCTAGATCTTTTTGGTGCTCAGGTTCTTGTTGATTATTTTTATCTTTACTATTTTCTAAGTTATCTTTTGCTACAGTCATTAACAATTTTATTCTGTTTGTTTGATTTGCTTGACTAGCACCAGGGTCATAATCAACTGGAGAAATATTTGCTTCAGGATATTTAGAACGAATTGTTTTTATAACTCCTTTTCCTACAACATGATTAGGAAGGCAGGCAAATGGTTGAACACAAATAATATTAGGAATACCGTTTTCAATATATTCAATCATTTCTGCTGTTAAGAACCAACCTTCACCAGTTTGATTTCCTATAGATAATACATCTTTTACTTTTGATTCTAAATGCCATATATCACAAGGTAATAAATATCCTTTTTTTGATGATGATAGTGCTATTATTATATCTTTTTCTAAAATATCTATTAATTTTATTGCCATTTTAAATATTTTTGCTTTTGTTTTATCTGTTTTTAATAATGAATTGAAGGTTATTTTATGAGTTGCTATAAATTTTATAAATCCCATAAAATCTGGTAAGATAACTTCTGCACCTTCTTTTTCTAAAATATCAACTACAAAGTTATTTCCAAATGGATGATATTTTATAAGGACTTCACCAACTATACCAACTTTTGGTTTTACAATTGTTTTATCTAATTTTATTTTTTCGAAATCATTAACAATATCATAAATACTTTGTTTAAATTCTTTATTAGTAGATTTTGCAGATAGCTTTTTACATTTTTCCATCCAAGTATCATATAATTTTTGTGTTTCACCTTTGTTTATTTCATAAGCTCTATTTTTGGTTAACATTTTTTGAAGTAAATCACCATATAGAACTGATTTTAGTAATCTTTCTATTAAAGGAATTGTAATTTTAAAACCTGGATTTTTTTCCATACCTACAACATTAAATGAAATAACAGGTACTTGACTAAAACCAGCATCCTTTAAAGCCTTACGGATAAAGCCAATATAGTTTGTTGCTCTACAACCGCCACCAGTTTGAGACATAATTAATGCAGTTTTATTAACATCATATTTTCCAGATTCTAGAGCTTCTATCATTTGACCAGTAGTAAGAATAGATGGATAACATGCATCATTATTAACATATTTTAATCCGACTTCAACAGTATGTGGTGTACATTCTTTTAGCAATTCAACATTATAACCTGATGCCTTTACGGCAGCTTCTATTAGTTCAAAATGAATAGGAGCCATTTGAGGAATTAGAATTGTATAATTCTTCTTCATATCTTTTGTGAAAGGAATTTTATTAACTTCATAATCTCCTTTTTTCATTTCGTCTTGCTTTTTAGATAACCTTTTTTCCATACTTGCAAGTAGTGAACGAATACGAATTCTAACTGCACCTAAATTATTAACTTCATCTATTTTTATTAAAGTATACATTTTTTCATAACTTGATAATATTTCTTCTACTTGATCAGTAGTAACTGCATCTATACCACATCCAAAAGAGTTTAATTGAACAAGTTCAAGATTAGCGTGTTTTCCAACAAATTCAGCAGCTGCATATAATCTTGCATGAAACATCCATTGGTCAACGACTCTAAGCGGACGCTTTACTTCCGTAAGGTTTGCTATACTATCTTCTGTTAAAACACATAAACCTAAACTTGTTATTAAGGTATCTATACCATGATTAATTTCAGGGTCTATATGATAAGGTCTTCCTGCTAATACAATACCTTTTAAGTTATTCTTTTGTATATATTCTAATGTTTCTTTTCCCTTTTGATGTATATCATTACGAACATTTTGATATTCTTCTTCTGCTTTTTTTGCAGCTTCTATTAATTCTTTTTTTGTAAAATTAAATTCATTAAATTCTTGTAATTCTAAAATTCTAGTTGCTAAATTTTTTGCATCAAATGGTAAGAAAGGATTTAAGAATTTTATATTTTTATTATTTAATTCTTCTATATTATTTTTTAAAACTTCTGAGTAAGAAATAACTATAGGGCAATTATAATGATTATCTGCTTTTTCATATTCTTTTCGAGAATATGGAATACAAGGATAAAATATAGTATTAATTCCTTGTTTAATCAAACTAATAATATGCCCATGTGCTAATTTTGCAGGATAACATACAGATTCAGAAGGCATTGATTCTATACCTTTTTCATAAGTTTTTCTATTACTATTTTCAGATAATATTACTCTAAATCCTAAATTAGTAAAGAATGTGAACCAGAAAGGATAATCTTCATACATATTTAATACTCTAGGTATACCAATTGTTCCACGTGTTGCTTCTTTTTCATCTAATGGTGTGTAATTAAATATTCTTTCATATTTATATTTAACTAAATTTGGTAATTGAGTGTTATTTGATACGATTCCTGCGCCACGTTCACAACGATTTCCAGATATATATTTTTTTCCATTATTGAATGTATTTATTGTTAGTAGGCAATGGTTTTCACATCCATTACATCTTGTATGTGTAATTTGAATATCTAAATTTGATAAAGAATCTAATTTTGATATTTTAGAAGTATATTCCATGTCTAAATTTGCTTCAAATTGTTCTTTAGCAAGTAATGCTACACCATATGCTCCCATTAATCCAGAAATGTCAGGACGAACTACATTTTTTCCAACAATTAATTCAAAAGCACGAAGTACAGCATCATTATAAAAAGTACCACCTTGAACTACTATATATTTTCCAAGTGTTTTTGTATCTCTTACTTTCATAACTTTTTGAATTGCATTTTTTATAACAGAATAAGATAAACCAGCAGATATATCTCCAACTTCATATCCTTCTTTTTGAGCCTGTTTTATTTTTGAATTCATGAAAACTGTACATCTTGAACCCAAGTCAACAGGGCGTCTAGCAGTAATAGCTTCTTCAACAAATTCATTAATAGATAAATTTAAACTTTTTGCAAAAGTTTCTATAAATGAACCACAACCAGAAGAACAAGCTTCATTAAGCATTATATTATCAATTACACCATTTTTTATTTTGATATATTTCATATCTTGACCGCCAATATCTACAATACTTGTAACATTAGGCATAAATTCTTTTGCAGCTGTATAGTGTGCAATTGTTTCTATTTCATTTAAATCTACATTCAATGCAGTTTGAATTAATTTTTCTCCATAACCAGTAACACCACTATAACGAATTATAGCTTTTTCTGGTAATACATTATACAATTTTTTTAACATAGTAATAACACTATTTAAAGGATTTCCTTCATTACTTCCATAATCAGAATATAATAAAGAACCGTCTCTAGAGATTAATACTAGTTTTGTGGTAGTAGAACCAGCATCAATTCCAATAAAACAATCACCAGTATATGTATCTAATTCTGCTCTTTTTACTTTATTTCTTGCATGTCTTTGTTTAAATTCGTCATATTCAGCATCAATTGTAAATAAAGGTTTTAAAGGCATTGTAGCAGTATCTTGCGAAACTTTTAAAACTTCTATTTTACTTTTTAATTTTTCTACAGAAATAGGATTTGCATTAATTGAATCTAATGCTGCACCTTTAGCAACTAATAAATGAGCTTCTTCAGGAACAATTGTAGTTTCTGGTGTTAAATTTAAAGTTTCTATAAAACGTTTTCTTAATTCTGATAAATAATTTAATGGACCTCCTAAAAATGCAACAGTGCCTCTTATTGGTCTTCCACATGCAAGTCCGCTAATTGTTTGATTTACAACAGCTTGAAAAATTGAAGCAGCTATATCTTCTTTAGCAGCACCTTCATTTAACAAAGGTTGAATGTCTGTTTTAGCGAAAACTCCACAACGAGATGCGATAGGATAAATAGTAGAATAATTTTTTGCAAGTTCATTTAATCCATCAGTATCTGTATGTAATAATGATGCCATTTGATCTATAAATGCTCCTGTACCACCAGCACATGTACCATTCATACGTTGTTCTATAAACTTATCAAAATAAATAATTTTTGCATCTTCTCCACCTAGTTCAATAACTACATCTGTATTAGGTATATATTTTTCAACAGCTCTTTTACAAGAAACAACTTCTTGAATAAAAGGTAAATCTAAGAAATTAGCTGCACTCATAGCACCAGAACCTGTAAGTGCAATAGTGAAAGTATTTAATGGATAATTAACGGTAAGTTCTGTGAGAACTTCGCAAACAGTATTTTTCGTATCTGAAAAATGCCTTCTATATGATTGATTAATTACTTCTAAATTTTCATTTAATACAACAACTTTTACAGTTGTAGAACCAACATCTAAACCAACATGAAGTAAATTACTCATAAAATCCTCCAATCTTTGACCATAAGTCATAATAAATCGTTACTAATTATTTTATACAAAAAAACGCATTTTGTCAAATGATAATACTGGAAAAAAGCTTACGGATGCAAGAAAAATACGTAAATAATAAAATGTATATTAATATAGTTCTAAATATAACTTGTCTGTAATATTATTAGATAGCAATAATAAATAAATTTGTTATGTAATAGAAATTTAAAATGAGAGGAGATGATAAAATGAAAACCAAAAAAATTGTATTAATAGTAATTGTAATTGCTATATTACTATGTGTTATTTATATAATAGGTGTAAATTTACCTCAAAATGTTGAAGAAAAGATTGAAGAATATACACCTCAACAAGAAATAACACAAGAACAATTAAGACAGACCACAGTATCATTATATTTTAAGAATAAAGAAAATAATACATTAGTACCAGAATCGAGAAGTATAGATGTAAAGGAATTATCTAAAGAACCATACATAAAATTAATAAATTTACTATTAGAAGGTCCAAATGACGAAAACTTAACAAAAACTTTAGCAGAAGGGACAAAAGTTAAAAATGTAGAAGTAAAAAATAATATTGCAATTATAAATTTTTCAAAAGAATTTATAGAAAATCATAAAGGAGGAGCTGAAGAAGAGAGCGCAACAATTTATTCAATAGTTAATACATTAACACAGTTGAATGAAATAAATGGAATAAAAATACTAATTGATGGAGAAGAAAATAAAGGGTTTAGCGATAATATGATTACATTTACAGAAGTATTTGTAAAAAAGGACTAGTTTTTAAAAAAATTATAAATTTTTATAGTTTTTATAAACTTAGTAAAATTACATAAAAAATTTTCAACTTGTTGAAGAGAACAAAGAGTGTTCTCTTTTCTTTTTGCTAAATTACATTGATTACAATTATTATTTAATCTATTCATAATAAAGAACCTCCATAAAATATTGTACAAAATTGCAAATAAATAAAATTTAATATATAATATGATATACCAAATAAAAAAGTGAAGAGGTATTATGGAAAATATTTTAAAAGAAAATGAAAGAATAGATGATTTGCAATATAAAGGATTAAAAATAATACAAAATAAAGATGGATTTTGTTTTGGAATTGATAGTGTACTAATTACTGATTTTGCAAAGGAAATAAAAAAAGGTGCAAATGTTATTGATTTGGGTACAGGAACAGGAATAATATCATTATTACTATGTAAAAAAACGGAAATTAACAAAATTATAGGTGTTGAAATACAAAAAGAAGTTGCAGATATGGCGAAAAGAAGTATAAAATTAAATAAATTAGAAGAAAAAATTAAAATAATAAATGATAATATAAAAAATATAAAAGACTATATTAATTATAATTCTTATGATGCTGTTATTACTAATCCACCTTATAAAAAATTAAATACTGGAATCACAAATGAAAACAGAAAAAGATTGATTTCAAGGCACGAAGTAGAAGCAACATTAGAAGATTTTATTAGTATAGCTTCAAAACTTTTAAAAAATAATGGAGCCTTCTATATGGTACATAGACCTGAAAGACTAGCAGATATTATAGAAAACTTAAGAAAATATAAATTAGAGCCAAAAAAAATAAGATTTGTACATTCAAAAGAAGGACAAGAAGCTAATATGATATTAATTAAATCAGTAAAAGGTGCAAAACCATTTTTGAAAATAGAAAGACCTATGTATGTATATAACGAAGAACAAAATTATACTGATGAAATATTGGAAATTTATAATAAGGAGAAGTAGAATGAAGGGAGAATTATTTATTGTAGCAACTCCAATAGGAAACCTAGAAGATATAACTTTAAGAGCAATAAAAGTATTAAATTATGTAGATATAATAGCAGCAGAAGATACAAGACATACATTAAAATTACTAAATCATTTAAACATATCAAAACCATTAATAAGCTATCATCGACACAATGAAGATATAAAAACAGAAGATTTAATAAACAAACTATTAGATGGAAAAAATATAGCTCTTGTATCAGATGCAGGAACTCCAGTAATATCTGATCCGGGTGGAGAAGTTGTAAAAGTAGCTTTAGAAAATGAAATAAAAGTAACTCCAATTCCAGGAGCATGTGCATTAATAACAGCATTAATAGCATCTGGGCTTGATGCAAAAGAATTTGCATTTATTGGATTTTTACCATTAAATAAAAAAAATAGAAAAGAAAAATTAGAAGAAATTAAAAATGAAACTAAAACTATAATTTTATATGAAGCACCACACAAAATTATAAAAACATTAGAAGATTTAAAAGAAATAACAAAAAATAGGACTATAATTTTAGCAAAAGAATTAACAAAAATACATGAAAGCTATATAAAAGGAACAGCGGAAGAATTAATAGATAGATTAAATGAGCCAAAAGGGGAATATGTAATATTAATACAAGGAGCACAAAAAAGCACTTTAGATAAAGAAAAAGAAGAAATAAATTCATTAACAATAAAAGAACATTATGAATATTATGAAAAGCAAGGACTAGAAAAAAAGGATATAATTAAAAAAATAGCCAAAGATAGAAATGTAAGCAAAAACGAGATATATAAAGAATTTATATAAAAAATACATAGTAAAATATACTATGTATTTTTTTGTATATTATTGTTCATCAACTTTTTCAGCTAACTTATTTATTTTTTCTGCACATTTTTTACATATTAACTTATCATTAAAAGAAACTAATTTTTTTGTAGTGCCACAAAAAACACAATTTGGTTCATATTTTTTTAAAATAATAGAAGAACCATCAACAAAAATTTCTATAGGATCTTTCTCAAAAATATTAAGTTTATTTCTAAGCTCAATAGGAATGACTACTCTTCCAAGTTCATCAACTTTCCTTATTATACCTGTTGATTTTATCATAAAATCCCTCCTATATATTCAAATCTTTTTACAAAATTCGACAAATTACATATATTATCATATCACAAATTAGGCTAATTAGTCAATTGAAAATTAACTTTTTATAGGTCTTTTTATAAAAAAAATGAATAATATTAATAAAACATAAATTAGGAGGAAAAATGCTAAATATAGTATGGCCAATATTTATAATAATATCAATAATATATGCAATATTTACAGGAAGAGTAGAACAAATAAATTCATCAATATTTGAGTCAACTTCTACAGCAGTAGAGGTTGCTATAACATTTTTTGGAACTATTACATTGTGGAGTGGAATAATGAAAATAGCACAAAAAACTACATTAATTGAAGGATTAACCAAATTATTAAGCCCAGTAATTAGAATCTTATTTCCCAAAATAGAAAAAAATGATCCTGTATATAAAGAAATATCAATGAATATGGTAGCAAATATATTAGGATTAGGAAATGCAGCTACTCCGTTAGGAATAAAAGCAATGAAAACTATGCAAAAAAATAATACAAATAAATCTGTATTAACAGATGAAATGGCTATGTTTATTGTTATTAATACAGCCTCAATCCAACTAATACCAACTACAGTAATAGCAATAAGAGAATCGTTAAAATCACAAAATAGTACAATGATAATAGTACCAGTGTGGATTGCAACAATAAGTGCTGCTATTACTGGAATTATAATGGCAAAAATATTAAGTAAGAAATATTAGGAGGAATAATGCAAATAGTAAATTATTTATCATCTATAGCAATACCAATGGTAATTCTATTAATAGTAGTGTATGGTGTAAAAGAAAAAAATAAAGTATTTGATAGCTTTTTAGAGGGAGCCAAGGAGGGAATAGAGGTTGTAGTAAATATATTTCCAACATTAGTAGGATTATTTGTAGCAATAGGACTATTAAGAACATCAGGAGTAATAGATTTTATAATAAAATGTATTAGCCCTCTTACTAATTTTTTAAAAGTACCATCAGAAATTATGCCACTTATAGCAATAAGACCGATATCTGGAAGTGCTTCTATGGCTATAGCAAGTGAAATAATGAAAAATTATGGGGTAGATAATATAATAGGAACTATAGCCTCTTGTATAATGGGGTCAACAGAAACAACATTATATGCGATTGCAATATATACAAGTGCAATAGGAATAAAAAAAACTAGATATGTACTTCCTGCAGCATTACTTGCAGATTTTGTAGGAATAACGGTATCTATAATAATTTGTCAATTATTATTTGGTTAAATAATAGTTGACAGATTAAATTTATTATTGTAGAATGTGTACAAGTTTTTAATCAAAAAGATTTTATTCTAAATTTAAATTCTTAAAAAATTTCCAAAAATAAAATTACATAGTTTTTAATCTTGCAGAGGAACATTATAAATTTTATCAATAATAGCCCGATAGATTTATATAAAAATTAGGTTTTATTTTCCCTTATATAAAACAAGTTTTAATTCCTCTGCTATTTTAATATTAGAATTTTTAAAAATAATATTTTATATAAAAGAAAATCCCAAACTCTTTCGAGAAAGGGATTATTAGATATAGTTAATATTATTAACTATAAAGAGTATTACTTACCAGACTTGTAACCTTCAAAAAGTAGATCAATAGCATTTGGAAAAAGTTGTTTTAACATTTTAGCAAAGGTGTCAATAAGTTCATCATCAAGTCCATCTTCTAACTCGTAAGATGGCTTAAATAAAAGAGCATTATCCTTAATAGAAACTAACAAATCAAGATAAATAGTTCCTATTAAAACACTAGGGATATTTCTTGTTGAATCATCCCGCTTAGAATTAAAAGAAACAATTTTTCCATCCATAAGTAATCCCTCCTTTAAAATGCTAATTGCATTATGTATATTATAGCATATTAGTAAAAAATCTTCAAATATGGGATGTGAAGCATAATTAAAAGAGAATTAATATAGTTGCTAAAATTAAAGAAAAGGTTTAAAATAGTAATATTAATATAAGTAGTAAAAAAAGGATGATAAATTTTTATGGAAAATCAAAAAAATATAATGGATTTTATAAATAAAATAATAGAAAAAAATCAAAAAAATATTAAATGCTATTTTTTATTTTATGATAAAACTAATTTTTCGATAAAAGTTATTTGTGATGTATTAAGCAAAAATGGATATAAAATAATAAAAAATATAACAAATACTAAAAGTGAAAATATAAAAGATATTATTGAAAATATAAATAAAAATGCAAATATAACTATAATAGATACAAAAAGTTTAATAAATAATTATAATAACAAGCAGGAGATGTTAGATGATTTATTAAAATATAAAGAAAACTCTATTATTATTAATCTAGATTATATTCCAGAAAAAACAATGAGTCATATTTTAATAAAAGCAGATTTTGAAAGATTTGATTTTACACAATTAGAAAAAGAAAATAATAATAAAAAATATAAAGGAATTAAATGGCAAAATTACACAACATATAAAGACCAAGAAGGGAATTTTATAAAAGTAAAAGGTCAACAATGGAAATATAATATTAATGATAATGTATATATTTATTATTCAAATCTTCCAAACTACGAAAGAAGAATACTATTAAAAGGAAGAATTATTAATAATGGATTTTATGATGAAAATTATAATGTTTCAGAAATTTATTATGACGATGAAGAAGATCCAAAAGGAGATAAAAAAAGGCCAGCTATATTAATAGATATTATTGGAGGACAAAAATTATTTGATGTAAAAGATGAGAATAAATTTACTAAAGAAGTTTTGGAAAATAAATATAAGTTAGATGTAAGTCATCAAGGAAATTCAAGCTTAGATAGTAAAAAATATGAACAATTAGTGAAAGATTTAGATAAAAGTTTTGAAAAAGAGAAAGATATTTTACAAGAGTTAATAAAATATTTTAGAAGCAACTGCGAGTTAGATGGATTAAAAATACAGGGAAAAAACAGCAAAGATGAGTTAAAACATCCAACATTCAATAGAAGAAATGGAACTAGATATTTTGAATATCATCATTTACTAAAAAAAGAAGTTATAAAAAGAAAAGATAATAATGGAAATGAAAAGTCTAATAAAGACATAAAAAATAAATCATATAACATTTGTAGACTTTGTCCAACATGTCACAATAGAATACATAAAGGGAAAAAAGAAGATATAGAGCAAATGGTTAGAAAATTATATGAAATAAAAAATAAGAATGGGGAATTAGCAAAATTAGTAAAAGAACACTTTAAAGAGTCTAAAGATTATTCTAATAAAAAATTTGACGAAGATGAAGCTTTAAATTTCATATTATCAACATATTTAATAGATAAATAATGATGCAAAGTTATTATAGTTTGTAAAAATAAGAAAATAGAAGATTATATAGTTTTTATAGTAAAATATTATACTGTATAATTAAATATTTAATGAACAAATCTCGCTTCGCGAGACCTTTTCTCTACATCTTAAAGTTTGCTATCTAAATTAAAGGTCTCAAAGAAGCGTAAAGATTTGTTGACGCGAAAATTTACAAAGTAAATTTTCTGTGCAATGTTATGTTTTTTATATAATAGGAAAGTAGAACTTTCCTATTATATAAAAAAACATCGCTAAACAGATTAGTATAGCGATGTTTTAGTAAAATAAAACATTCTAAATTCGACACCTATTTAGAATGTTGAATGATTATAAATACTTATTTAAGTTGTTTATAGCTCTATTTTTATACGATTCTATAAATTTTTTAGAAGGTGAATATAAATTTTTAGGTAGATTATCTAAATCAAACCATTTCCATTCATCTTCTTTTGTAGGTTCCATAACTTGTGGCTCTCCATTATATTTTTTTGCAATAACATGCATTGTTATATAATGTCTATCTGGCTGAATATCATCTGCCGCACCAAATAATTCTAAATCATCAATATCTAAATTTGTTTCTTCTTTTACTTCTCGTTTAGCTCCATCTAAAAATGTCTCATTATATTCTTGTTTTCCTCCTGGTAAAGTCCAACAATCAACTTCGTAAATTCCACCAGTATCTTGCTTGTTTTTAGCTCTATGTCCTAATAATATTTTATTTTCATTAAAAATCATTACACCTATTCCAACTCTTATGTGATTTTCCATATAAGACCTCCAGACTAATTTAATAACAAAAAAATCGCTATCCAGGTTCGGATAGCGATGCTTTGGTGAGCCAGGAGGGATTCGAACCCCCGACCCCAGGCTTAGAAGGCCTGTGCTCTATCCAACTGAGCTACTGACCCATAAACAACAATAATTATAATAGCATAAATTTTTGTTAGTGTCAATAAAAAAACTTCAATTTAGAGTAGAAATTTTCCACAAAAAGGTGTAATATTATAATATAAATATACAAACTTGGAGGAAAATGTGGAAAACAACAAAATAGATTTTCATAAAATATTATGGTATTTTATAATATTTAGTGTTATTGGCTTAATTATAGAAACGGTATTTTGCTTTTTAACTACAGGAGTAATAGAGTCGAGAAAAGGACTAATAATAGGACCATTTTGTCCAGTATATGGTGTTGGTGCTGTAATAATTATTTGTACTTTAAATAGATATAAAAATAGTTATATAAAATTATTTTTATATGGTAGTATATTAGGAAATATTGTAGAATATATTTTAAGTTATGCACTAGATGCAATATATGGTATGAGATTTTGGGACTATTCATATATTGCATGGAATTTAAATGGTAGAATATGTATAAAATATTCAATTTTTTGGGGTATACTTGCCATTGTATTAATTAAATTTATAGATCCTATCATAAGCAAAAATATAGAAAAAATAAAGACTAGCAAAAAAATAGATTTAGCAATATTTATATTTTTTATAATAGATGCATTAATAACTGTATGGGGAATAACAACCTATCAAAATAGAATAGATGCAATGTATAATAATGTTTATAATGAAGACATATTAAATAATATAGAAGAAAAAATATTCTCAAATGATATAATGGTAAAAATATTTCCAAATTTAAGATACATAGATAATAATGGAGGAGAACATTATATAAGAGATTTAATAGAACAAAGCTAAGTAATTAAAAAATACTTAGCTTTGTTTTTAAAATATTAATAACATCAAAATAAGTAGAATTATCAGTTAAAACAAAATCAAATGATTTTTTATATAAATTAAAATTTTCTGTTATATTAGCTTCTAAAAAACCAAATGATACGCAATTATTATGCCCATTTTTTGGAAGCATGTATAAATCATCAATTAAATCTCCAAAAAGCAAACAAAAATCTTTTTTTTGTAAAATATCTTTTTGTTCTTGTGGTAAAGATAAAATAGTTTTATTTAGAGAATGAATCATTGAATTAGAAAAAGGAAGCATTTTATTATTCTCAAAAGAAATAAAGTTACTTGTAATAAAAATATTTTCATATAAACAATTATTTAGTTTCATGAATTCTGTAATAACATTTCCTATTCCTGCAGAAATAATAAAAACAGGAATATTATTTTTGTGTAATATTTCTATAAACTTTAAGAATCCATCTCTTAATATAAGATTTCCATATTTTACGCAGTTTAATAAAGCTTCATGAGTTAGATTATATTTATATAGAATGTTCATATTTTTATTGTACCATTCTTCTATATAATTTAATCTAGTATCAAAATCTAAAGAATAGTTTGTTTCATAAGGATAATATTTTTCAATTAATTTTTTTGATTCTAATTTAATTTTTTCATTAACAAATTCAGGATTTTCTAACACAGACCAAGAACCTAAACTATTAGAGGTAGTAATTGTTCTATCGAAATCCATTAGTACATAAAAATTGTTTGAGGTAAGATTTAATAAATCTATTTTATTTGTATTTTTATAAATCATTATTTAGGTAATTCTATTCTAGGATTTTTCTTTTTTGCTCTATATAGAGTAATTTTATTTCCTACAATTTGTACTAAATTAGAATTTGTTTGTTCTGCTATAGAATTTGCTAATAAAAGATGTTCCTCTGGAGCTGTTTCTAAAATTGTAATTTTTATTAATTCTCTTGCTTCTAGAGCATCATCTATTTGTTTAATAAAATTATCACTTGAACCATTCTTTCCTATTTGAAAAATAGGGGTAAGTTTATTAGATAAAGAACGTAAATAAGCACGTTGTTTGCTAGTCATAAAACCTCCATTCGAGAATAAATATTCTCAATTTCATATGTATTATATATTTTAATATAAAAAACTGATAAAATCAATCTATTATATAACAAAACCTAAGATTCCAAATAATATAAATAATAATCCTGAAATAGTATCAATTGTAGCAGTCGGAATTTTAGTAGTTAAAAACTTTCCTAAAATTATTGCAATCCAATCACTAATTACCATTCCAGAAATAGCACCTAATATTAATTGAATTTTATAATTAGGATAATCTATTCCTAAACCTAAAGCTGCAAGAAAAGTTTTATCACCAAATTCGCCTATTGCAATAGTTATAGCAATAATAAAGATAAATCCGATTCTTAAATTAGATAACTTTTTTGCTAATTTTGTATCATTAGTATCTTCATTTTTTGAATTTTTATTAATAAGAATTATAATTCCAAAAAATATAAAAGTTAAATATGTAATAATTTTTAGCGTACTTTGTATAAAAGGTTCGTTTAATGAGCCTAGAGCACTACCAAAAATAATTGCTATACCATGACTAAAAAAAGAACCAAGAGCGACTCCAAGTAATATAGAATAAGCTTTTAGTTTTGAAGAAAATGATAATACAAGTAATTGAGTTTTATCTCCTAATTCAGATAAAAATATAAAAGAAAAAGCAATAAAAAAAGGACATAAAAAATTCATAATAATCCTCCAAAATTATAAAATGTTACATTAAAATTTATGCAAATAATAAATTAAATATGAGCTGTTTCCGTAAGAAATGTGAATTTTGTGTGAAAAATGTAAAATAAATATAATATTTTCTTGAAAGCGCAACCAATAAGTGATAATATCTATGCAGAATAGATAGATAGGAGGAATAAATTTGATTGAAGTAAAAAATGTTACTAAAAAATATGGAAGCTTTGTAGCCGTAGATAATATTAGTTTCGACATAAAAGAAGGCGAAATCGTAGGTTTCTTAGGACCAAATGGAGCAGGAAAAAGTACTACAATGAATATGATTACTGGATTTATTGAACCAACAGAAGGAACTATTCTAGTAAATGGTTATGATATACAAAAGAAAGCAAGAAAAGCTAAAAAAGAAATAGGATATATGCCAGAAGGAGTACCACTATATAATGATTTAACAGTAAAAGAATTTATATCTTATATGGCTGATTTAAAATTAGTAAAAAGAAAAGAAAAGAAACAGGTTATTGAAAATGTAATGGAAGATACTAATTTAATAGATGTTCAAAACAAACTAATTAAAAATTTATCTAGAGGGTATAAACAACGTGTAAGTATGGCAGGAGCATTAGTAGGAAATCCCAAAGTACTAATCTTAGATGAGCCAACAGTAGGACTAGATCCAAAACAAATAACAGAAATACGAAACTTAATAAAATCTCTAGGAAAAAAACATACAGTAATTTTAAGTTCACATATACTATCAGAAGTAAGTCAAATATGTGAAAAAGTAATAATTATTAATTCTGGAAAAATAGTTGCAATAGATACACCAGAGAATCTAGAAAATAATACTAAAAAAGAAAATATAATTACAGTTACTGTAGAAGATTTAGAAAATAAAATAGAGGAAGCAATAAAGCCAATAGAAGGAATAGAAGAAATGAAATTACAAAAAGATAATGAAGATGGAACGAAACAATATTCTATAAAAACAAAAGCAGATATTGATATACGTAAAAATATCTTCGAAAACTTTGCAAAAGAAGGAATTACAATATTTGAATTAAAGAAATCTGAAGCAACATTAGAAGATGCATTTATGAATTTAGTAAAAAATGAAGAAAAAGGAGGAGAAGAATAATGTGGGCAATAATTAAAAAGGAAGTAAAAAGTTATTTTTTAACTCCAATAGGATATGTATTTATAGGACTATTTTTAGCTATGTGCAGTGTGTTCTTTTATTTAGATGTTATACAATATGGATCAGTGCAATTTGAATATATGTATTATTCAGCTGCTACTATTTTAACTTTTATTATACCAATATTAACAATGAGAATGTTTGCAGAGGAAAGAAAGAATGGAACAGAACAATTATTATTTACTTCTCCAAGAAGTATAACAAGTATTGTATTTGGAAAATTTTTATCTGCAGCATTTGTAATGTTAATTGCAGAATTATTTACATTAGTATATTTAGCAATATTATTTTACTTTGGAACTCCACACATACAAACAGTATTAACTACTATATTAGGATTTTTTATGCTAAGTCTTGCATATATATCATTTGGTATGTTTGCATCAAGTATAACAGAAAACCAAATAATTGCAGGTGTTGTAACAATAGGATTTTTTATAATAACATGGTTTTTACCAAATTTTAGTACAGAATTAACATCTTTTTCACTAATTAATATGTTTAATAAATTTCCTTCAGGATTAATAGCACTAGAAGAAATAGCAATGTATCTAACTTTTACAGCATTATTTATAATACTAACAATAATAGTGTTACAAAGAAAAAAGAGTATTAAATAAGGAGGTAAAAATAGTGAAAAAATTTATAGAAATAATAAAAAAGAAATGGCTAAGGGATACATCAAAAACAATTTTGCTTGTAGCAATATTAGTAGCTGTTTTTATAGGAATTAATATATTAATACAAAAAGCGGACTTACAAGATATAGATGTTACACAAAATAAACTATATAGTTTATCTGAGGAATCAAAATCACAAACAAAAAATGTTAGTGAAGAAGTTACTATAAGGTTAATTGGATTTGGAACAGATTCAAGCATTGAAAATTTAGCAAAACAATATACAAAAAACAATGAAAACATAAAAGTAGATGTAATTTTAGATATAGAAGATAGACCAGATTTAAAATCTAAATATGGAATTACATCAGGAACACAAGTTATAATAGTAGAAACAGCAACAGCAAACAAAATAATAACTACTGATGATTTATATTCATATGATTATACAACATATGAAGAAATAGATTTATCAGAACAAAAATTAACAAATGCAATTGTAGGATTAACATTAAAGGAAATACCAAAAATATATTTTTTAACAGGACATAACGAATATGGACTACAAACACATTTAACAATATTAAATGCATATCTAGAAAACGAAGTAAATGATGTTGCAACATTAGATTTATTAGTAAATCAACCAGAAGAAACACCATCATTAATAGTAATTGGAACACCAACAAAAGATTTTGCAGATGTAGAAGTAGAATACTTAACTCAATATATAAATAATGGTGGAAAGATATTATGGATGAATGATCCTCAATTTAAACAAGAAGAATTTCCAAATATGAAAAAAATATTAGATTTATTTGGTGGATATTTTGATGATGGAATAATATTAGAACAAGACTCAAGTAAAATGATTTTACAAACTCCAAATTTTATAATTCCAACTATAAACTATACAAATGCTACAAAAGATATAGCAACAGATGGTGGAATAATGTTAATAAATGCTGGAAAAATATCAATTGCAGAAGATAGTGTCTTAGAAGGACTAAATGTAAATGTAGAGAGTATAGTAACATCTAGTGAAAATGCTTTATATAGAACAGATTTAGAAAATTCTTCAGAAACAAAAATATCATCAGATGAAGAAGGACAATTTATAATAGCAGCAAAATTTAGCAAAGCAGTAGAAGAAGATAAAGAAGCGGTATTATATATGATAGCAGATAACTTATTTGCTACAGATTATGCTGTAACAGCAGGAAACAGTCAAACATATGCTATATATTTCTACAATAATAAAGATTATATACTAAACACAATTGCAGATTTAACACAAAGAGAAGATACAATATCTATTAGAAAAGATGTAGGAACAGTAACATATACAGCTACAGAACAAGAAGATACAATAATTAGAATAATAATATTTGCTTTACCAGCAGTAATTATTTTAGTGGGAATAATAGTATGGCAAGTAAGAAGACATCGTACAGGTGGAAAAACAAAAAGAAAAAAACAAAAATTATTACAAGAAAAAAATGAACAAGAGCAAAATGATAAAAAGGATAATTGAATATAAGAAAAGAATCTCCATATAATTATTATGGAGGTTCTTTTTATGAAAAATACATTAAAAGTAATATTTGTAATAGTAGGAACATTAATAGGAGCAGGATTTGCATCTGGTAAAGAAGTATATTCTTTTTTTGCTCAATATGATGGTAATGGAATTATTGGAATTTTTATTTCATCATTTATATTATCTGTAGTAATATATAAAGTTTTAAAAATTTCATTAAAAAATAATATAAACACATATAATCCATTTACAAAAATCTTAATAAAAAGTGATAAAATAAGAGAGATACTGGAGATTATAATAAATATATTTTTAGTAATATCTTTTTTCATAATGATTGCTGGATTTTCAGCATATTTAAATCAGGAATTTAATATTCCTAATATTTGTGGAACAATTATAATTAGTATAGTTTGTTATATTACATTTTTAGGAAATATAAAAATGCTTGTAAAAATAAATTCGATTTTAACTCCAATAATTATTATAGTAATAATGGCACTATTATGTAAAAGTATACCAACAACAATTGAGTGGGAAATAGATGAAAGAATAATAAGAAGTATAATAAAAGCTGTATTATATGCAAGTTATAATAGTATAATTCTTATTCCAATTTTATTATCTTTAAAAGAATATATTAATAATGAAAAACAAATAAAAATCATAGCAATAATTTCGTATATTTTAGTAACAATTCTTGCAATAACTATATTTCTTTTATTACAACAAATAGAAATTGATGCAAAAAAAATAGAAATGCCTATAATTTATATTGTTGGAAAATTCGGAAAAGTTTATAAATATATTTATGGAATAATTATTTTAACAGCTATATACACATCAGCAGGAGCAGCAGGGTATGGAATTTTAGAAAATTATATAAATAGTCCAAAAACATATAAAAGAATAGCAAAGATGCTTTGTATTATAGCTCTATTTACATCTTTAATTGGATTTTCAAATTTAGTTAATCTATTATATCCAGCATTTGGGATTCTTGGGTTATTTCAAATATACAAAATAACAATATCAAAAATGAATAATTAAGTAATATATATTGAAAAAATTTAATAAAACTGATATAAAATAATTAATATAATATGAGGAGAAATGTATGAAAGAAAATAAATCAAAAAGCAAATTTAAAGTTTCAATAATAATTACAATAGTAACAATATTAATAGTAATTTTTTCATTTTATTTAGCAAATGAACAATTTAGAACATTTTTTGATAGATATATTTTACGAAAAGAAATAATGCAAGATTCATTAGTAAGTATAGAAATAACAGAAGAAGAGAATCCATCAATATATGCATACTATAAATATATAACAATACTAAATAAAAATAAATTAATAACATATTCAGCATCAGGAAAAAAAGAATATGAACATGATGTGGCAATAAACAATCCGGTATATTCATCAAACAATAGATTTTTAGCAATAGCAGAAAAAGATGGACAAACCTTGTACTTAGTATCAGAAGCAAATATAATGTGGCAACAAGAAATTGAAGGAAATATACAAAAAATAAATGTAAATAAAAATGGATATGTATCTGTAATTATAACAGGAAGTAGCCATAAAACAGTAGTTATAACATATAGCCCACAAGGAAAAGAATTATTTAAAACATATTTGTCGAGTACATTAGCAATTGACACAGATATATCAAATGATAATAAATATTTAGCAATAGCAGAGGTAAATACATCTGGAACATTGATACAATCTAGCATAAAAATAATTTCAATAGCAAAAGCACAAAAAGATCCTAATTCAATTGTATCAACATATAACGCAGATTCAAATGAATTAATAAAAGATATTAAATACCAAAATAAGAATAGGTTAGTTTGTATGTATGATAATTCTGTAGATATATATTGTGAAGATAAAAATGAAGAAAGTTTTTCATTTTCAGAGAAAAAGGCATTAATTGCAGGAATAGAATTAAATAGTTATACAACATATGTTATTGAAGGAACATCAGGATTATTTACTAATACACAAATAATAATTAAAGACACACAAGCAATAAGAGAAAATGTATATACTGTAAAAAATACAGTTAAAGATATATATACTAAAGCTGATAATATAGCTATAAATATAGGAAGCGAAGTACATTTTATAAATACAAATGGATGGCTTATAAAAAGATATATATCAACACAAGAAGTAAAAGATATTGTAATTGCAGATAAAATAGCTGGAATTGTATATAAAAATAAAATAGAAATAGTTAATTTATAAAAGAAAGGATATAGTATAATGGCAATAATATTAGATATAGCAATAGTAATTTTTGCAATTTTAAGTACATATTTAGGATATAAAAAAGGATTAATAGGAGTAGCTTTTAAAATATTATCATTTGTACTAGCTATACTAATTACATTTATTTTATTTAGACCTGTGTCTAATTATATTATAAATAATACACAAATAGATGATAATATAAAAAATACAATAATAGAAAAATTATCAGGGACAAAAATTGAAGAAACTGGAAAAATAGATGAAGAAGATGCTCAATTACCATCAATAGTAGTAGATTATATAAATGAATCTGTTTCAACAACAATAGAAAATTCTAAAGAAACAATAATACAACAAACAGCAGATAATTTAACAATAAGTGCAATAAACATAATAGTAATGATTACATTATTTATAGTAACAAGAATATTATTAATATTTGCAAAAGTAATATTTGGTGCAATTGCAGAATTACCATTTATAAAACAATTTAATGAATGTGGAGGAATAATATATGGAATAATACGAGCAATAGTAGTGTTATATATAGTTTTTGCAATAATTACATTACTTACTCCAATGATAGATATTTCCTCATTAAATGAAACAATAAACAATTCTACAATAGCTAAATTTTTATACAACAATAATATAATCTTAAGAGTTTTTTTGAAATAAATAATTGATATTTATATCTAACTTTGTTATACTATTGTACAAAAGTATATAGGAGTGAATAAAATCGAAAATGAAGAAAGAAGAAATACAAATTAATAACGAAATAGATAAAAGTAAAAAAATAGATAAAAATGTACAAAAGAAATTAGTAAAAAAAGAAAAAAAAGAAAGAAGAAAGAATACAAAAGCTCATAAAATAATAAAAATATGTTGGATAGTAATATTAATATGGCTTATAATATTAATTGCAATATTTGCATATAGAGTAAGTAAAAATGGTGGAGGATTACAAGGAATACTTGCAACAACAATGGGACATAATGAATATACTTTAAAAGATTTAGATGAATTAAGATTTTTATTAATAGGAATTAGTGGAGAAGAGGATTATAAATTAGCAGATACTATTATGTTATGTTCCTATAATCCAAAATTACAAAAAGCGTCTATATTATCTATACCAAGAGATACATATGTAGGAAAAAATAAAGAAAAGGCAACAGCAAGTTATAAAATAAACTCTGTATACAGAAATGGTACAAATATAGATGGAATGGTAGAAAAAGTAGAAGAGATTACAGGATTAGAAATAGATAATTATTTAGTAATAGACACAAGAGCTTTAAGACAACTAGTTGATGCAATTGGAGGAGTTGAGTTTGACGTTCCAATTGATATGCAATATGATGATTCAACACAAAATTTACACATAAATTTACAAAAAGGATATCAAAAATTATCAGGACAACAAGCAGAATGGTTAGTTAGATTTAGACATAACAACAATGGAACATCATATCCTATAGAATATGGTGATAATGATTTAGGAAGAATGAGAACACAAAGAGAATTCATAACACAAGTATTAAAACAAACATTAAAACCAGAAAACATTTTTAAAGTTAATCAAATTTTAAAAATAGGTATGGAAAATGTAAATACGAATTTATCATTTGATTTAGTTAAAGACTATATTCCATATAGTGTAAACTTTAAAACAGAAGAATTACAAACAAACACATTACCAGGTGTACCAGAATTAGCTAATGATGTATATATTTATACAGTAAACAAAAAACAAACAAAACAAATGATACAAGAAATGTTTGAATACGAAGAAGAAACAGAAGATGGAAATTCAATAAAAGAAGAAAATATAAATAATAATACAAAAAATTCAAATACTACTAATACAACCAAAAACAATACTACGAAGACTAACACTACAAAAACAAATACTACAGTAAAAAAATAAAAAGGAGGAATTTGCAAGTTGGAATTATTAGAAAAAATAGTTAATATTTTAGAAAATAAAAAAGCTATAGATGTAAAAACTATTGATATAAAAGAACAAACAACAATAGCAGATTATTTTGTAATTGCAAGTGGAACATCAAGTACACATATAAAAGCATTAGCAGATAATGTAGAGGAAGAACTAAAAAAAGAAAATATATACCCAAATAAAATAGAAGGATATAATACAGCAGCGTGGATTTTAATGGACTATGGAGATGTTGTGGTTCACATATTTACACAATCAGAAAGAGAAGACTATAAATTAGAAGACTTATGGAATAAAGTAGAAAAGAAAATGTAATATTAAAGAGATTGAATGCATCATATTCAATCTCTTTAATATTCAAATTTATAAGGTGAAATATAGGCATATTTACCTTTTTTTGAAGATTTTTTCCTTTTACCATTTTTATATGTTTTCTTTTTAGAAGACCTATTTCCAGAAGATAGTATTTTACTAAATAAATATAGGGCAAAAATTATTACTAAAATCTTTATAATTATAGAAAATATAGAATTCGACTCAATATCTTGACCAGCAATTAAATTTGTAGTATATTTAGTATCATCAACAGTATAACTTATTTTTCCAATAATCGCTCCTTTTTCTATAGGAGCAGAAAGATTTTCATCTAACTCCACTTCAGGAGAAAAATCCGAATCTAAATAAGAATTATTAACAAAAACTTTTATTGTATCTTCATATAGTACATTTAAACTATTGGTATCTTTAGAAGCATTTTTTGGATTTATAACTTTATAAACAGTATTTTGTTCACATATAGTTTTATTCGAATAATTATTAAATCCATAATTAAATAAAGTAGTACAGTCTGCGAATTTATTAGTCTCAATAGGAGTATCTCCTTTAGCACCTAAAATAACACAAATAAGTTTAGAACCATTTTTTTCCGCGGTTGCAACAATACAATTTTTTGCAGCATCAGTATATCCAGTTTTTAAGCCAGTTGCATATTCATAATATTGATTACTTTTGGAATTAATAAGTTTATTAGTTGTTGTAAAAATTCTATCTTCTTTTAAATATTTATTAGTAATAGGTAATGTATATTTTGTAGTCTTTACAATATTCATAATAGTTTCATTTTTCATAGCATATTGTCCTATTAAAGCCAAATCATATGCGGTAGAGTAATGATTTTCATCATGAACTCCATTTGCATTAACAAAATTTGTATTCAAACAGCCAATTTCACGAGCTTTTGTATTCATCATAGAAGCAAAACTAGAAACTGATCCAGCAATATGTTCAGCAATAACATTTGCAGCATCATTAGCAGAAGGAATTAATAAAATATTTAGCAATTGCTCTATAGTTAATTCCTCATCTAATTGTAAATTAGCATTTGTATAAGTTACAGGAACAGAAAAAATAGCATTCTGACTAACAGTAGCAACATCAGATAATTCACAATTTTCTAGAGCTAAAATAGCAGTCATAATTTTCGTAGTAGATGCAGGATACATTTTCTGATAAGCATTTTTTTCATAAATAATTTTTCCGAGAATCATAATCCATTAAAATACATGCTTCTGCATTAACACTAGGAGCAGAGCTAGCAAAACAAAGAGGTGATATAACATTTAAAATTATTAATACAGCAAGCAATATATGTAAATAAAACTTTTTCATTTTATAATCTCCCTAAAATAATAATGTAATTAATATATTACATTATTCGGCAATAAAAAGCAATGATTAATTAAAATATTAATAAAAAAGAAATAAAATTGAAAAATAATACTTTGCAACAATATTTATATTTTAGAAAGGAATGAAATAAAAATGAACAATTTAACCAAAAAAGAAATATTGCTAATACTAGCAATAGGAATATTAGTAATAGCAGTAATTGGGTATTATATATACACATTAACACAACAAAATGATTATCAAGAACTAGAAGACGCAGTAGATAATACTCAAGAAGCAAAAGAAATACGAGAAGATGAAGAAGAAATAATAATTCACATAGCAGGTGAAGTAAATACTCCTGGAATAGTAAAAATAAAAGAAGGAGCAAGAATAGCTGATGTAATTGAAAAAGCAGGAGGATTAACACAAAATGCTAATATAAAAAATGTAAATTTAGCATATGAAGTTGAAGATGGACAAAAAATAACAATTCCAGGAGAAGAACAACAAGAAGAATACATAACCGAAGATAGTGGAGAAGGAGTAATACAAGAAAATCAAACAGGAGGAACAAATAAAAAAGTAAATATTAATAATGCTAATCAAACAGAACTTACAACTCTTCCTGGAATAGGAGAAAATACAGCACAAAAAATAATAGATTATAGAGAACAAAATGGGAAGTTTAATACTATAGAAGATATAAAAAATGTATCAGGAATAGGAGATTCTAAATACGAAAATATAAAAGAATATATTACAATAAAATAAATATAAAATCATGTATACATGTTTTAAAAAAATATATATGGGAAGACTTTAATAGATAGATAATATAACTATTGAGGAAGGAATGAAAACAGCATGTATAAAAAAAGTCAAATAAAAAGAATATTATCAACAATTATAATATTTAGTTTTATTTTATTAACAGGATTTTATTTATTTAATTTATACATAAATATAGATATTTCTAATGAAAAAAATGAATATGTAGCAGAAAGGACAAGTCAAACAGTTGAACAATTAGAAGAAGACAATAGGCAAATTTCTGATATTATAGAAGAAGTATCAAAAAGTGTTGTAGGAATATCAAAATTAAAAGAAAATGGAACATCAATATTTTTAGAAAACAGTGTTGAAAAATTAGGATTAGGAACAGGAATAATAGTATCAGAAGATGGCTACATATTAACCAATTGGCATGTAGCAGGAGAAAAATATTCAAGTTGCTATATAACATTAGAAGATGGAAATGAATATACAGGGAGAGTATTATGGTCTGATTCAGATATAGATTTAGCAATAGTTAAAATAAATGCAAAAGGATTGAAATATGTTAAATTTGGAGATACGGCTAATACAAAAGTTGGTGAAACAGTATACGCAATAGGAAATCCTATAGGATTTGAATTTATGAGAACAGTAACAAGTGGAATAATAAGTGCAAAAAATAGGACAATAAAATTAGAGGAAGAAGAAAAAAATAGTTATATGGAAGACTTAATACAAACAGATGCAGGAATAAATCCTGGTAATAGCGGAGGGCCATTAATAAATATATATGGAGAAGTAATAGGAATAAATACAGTAAAAATAACATCTGCAGAAGGAATAGGTTTTGCAATACCAACAGATATTGTACAACCAATAATAAAAAAATTTAAAGAAGAAGGAAAATTTGAAGAAGCAAGTATTGGAATATTTGCATACGATAAAGAAGCAATACAATATCTAGACGAAAAAATAAATTTAAAAAATGGTATATATGTAGAAGAAGTAATAAAAAATTCTCCTGCAGAAAAATCAGGCATAAATAAAAAAGATATTATTTTAAAAATAGATAATGTACAAGTTAACACAATGAGTGAATTACGAAAGTACATTTATACAAAAAGTCCAAAAGAACAAGTTACATTTATAGTACAAAGAAAAGGAATAAATGTACCAATAAATATAACATTAGGGACAAAATAAAAAGGATGAAATTCATCCTTTTTATAATATATAAAACATTAACCTTTTAAATTGTATAAATCATTATCTAATAAGTTTCTTATTCTTCCAGGAGTTTTTGGGTCAGTTGCTTTTAGAGATTCTTCTATAAATTCAGGGTGAGCAATAAGAAAATTTCTCATAGTTTCATATGGGTCAGCTATAAATTTTTCTAACATTTCTAAAGATGCAGAATTTATAATTCCCATGTCAAAAGCTGTTTTAAAAAGATTAATATCTACACTTGTTAAAGAAATAGTTTTAATTCCTTCATTATTTAAAAGTTCAGTTCCACCTTGATTACGGTCAACAATATAGCATGTAGCTACCATTTCTCCACCTAAGTTGCGTATTGCTGGAATCCAAAAACGAGTAAAGCTAGAAGCGGCAGTAACTAAATCTGTAACATGTAATACTTTTTTGCCATCTAAATTAGAAAGTTTTTCAGTATTAGTAAAATTATAATCACTTATAAGAGTTTCACAATCTTTAAAAATAGTAATATGAGGTTTTTTCAATAAATATGCTATTATATTAGAGAAAAACCAATCTCTTCTTTCTCCTCCTGAAATATAATCAATTTCATCAATATTAATGTTTTCTTTTATGTTATTAATCATAATATGAATAACATCCTTAAAAATTTTATTTGACTCATATTGACTTAAAACTTTATCAAAAATTTTTTTAGGTAAATTCATTCTATCAGTTAACAAACTATCTATAAAAGATAATAATTCTGAAGCATCTTTTTTGCTTCCATACACATAGTGAGTATTAACAAAATAAGGTGAAATTAAACCAGAAGTAAGAAAAAAAGGCTTATTTTCTGGGCAAACTTCAACGGCATTTGTTTTAAATAAATATGATACTAAATTATTCATAATGGCCTCCGTAAAATAAAATATTAAGAAATTAATGTTAATAACTTCTTAAGTAATAATAAAATAAAACACAAACATTGTCAATAAATAAGATAAAAATGCTAAGGAAATAAAGGAAAATGCTATTGTAATACAATAGAAATATTAATCCACAAAAGTTTTCCACATGTGTGGAAAACTTTTGTGGATTAGTTGTGCATTGTAATAATTAAACAAAAATGTAATAAAACTTTATGAAAAAATTATAGAGGAACTAACAAAAAATAAGAAGTTAACAGAAAATAAAAAATGTAATGTAACAAATAACAAAAATAATATAGTAATGTTAATATTAATTGAAAAAATAATAGATGTATGATAAGATTATTAAAAATATGTGTATAATAAAGCTTTAAGAAAGGAGAAAATAACATATTGGAGTGTGTTATTAAAACTATATGGAAAAAAGTGATGAATTAATTAAAAAAATAAAAGAAGATATTTTTAAAGAATATATGTTAATGGATGAACAAAAACAAGAAATATCAAATAAATTAATAGAATTAGAAAGCAGTTTAAGAAAGGTAGAAAGTAGATTAAAAGTAGTTAGTATAAAAGATTTATATGGAAAAGAATTTTACATTCCTTTATATCAAAGAGGTTATAGGTGGAAAGAAAAGCAAGTAAAAAGATTACTAGAAGATTTATTGAATTTCTATAATGCCTATAACACTGATGAACTTAAAAAAATATCATACTGCTTACAACCAATAATAGTAAAAAGAAAATCTAATGAACCAATAGAAGTAATTGATGGTCAGCAAAGGCTTATAACAATTTTTTTAATACTTAAAGAACTTATAAATCAAAATGTATACGAATTAAAGTTTGAAACAAGAGAAGATAATTTAAAACAATATTTATATCAAGAACAACAAGAAATTCAACTAAAAGATATGCCTACGATAGATTGTTATTACATAAATGAAGCAAAAAAATGCATTCATAAAGTTTTTAAAGATAAACAATTAAAAAAATCTATTAAAGAATTAATAGATAGCAATCGAGTAAAAATATTATGGTACGAAGTAAACGAAGATGAAATATCAAATGAAATATTTGCAAGAGTAAATGATGGCAAAATTTTACTAACAGATGCAGAACTTTTAAAAGCACTTTTATTAAAATTAGATAAAGGAGATGAAGAAAACGAAAATTCAATGTTTGAACAATACAAAAAAGCGTATAAATGGGACAAGATAGAAAATACTTTAGAAGATAATGAATTTTGGTTTTTCTTAGTAAATAAAAAAGAAAATGAGAATTATATAACTAGAATGGATTTAATATTTAAATTATTAGACACAAAAAATAAAAGAAAAAATGAGAGAATATTTGAAGATTTCGAAGAAGAAATATCAGCAAATGGACAAGGAAAAAAAGATATATGGGACAATATGATACAAAAATATGAAGTGTTACAAGAATGGTACAATGACTTAGAATTATATAATTTAATTGGATATATTATTAACGAAGCAGATGTAAATTATATAAAAAAAATAAAAGATTTAATGAATTCATATTTAAATATTGAACCAGAAAATAATAAAAAAGAGTCAAATAATATTGAACCAGAAAATAATGAAAAAGAGACAAATAATATAGAAACAAAAAAGGAATTTAAATTAAAAATAAAAAAAATGATAAGAGAAGATTTAATAAATACACGTGTAGGAGAATTAAAGTTAAAAAAAGAACAAGCAGAAAAAAAGAAAATAAAACAATATGAAAAAGAAATTCAAGATTTAACAATAAACAATCGACCAATTAACATATTAGACATTGAATATAATTATGATAAAGAAATAAAAAATGAATTTATAAGAAAATTATTATTGCTATTTAATATTGTAACTGTAATAGATACACAAACTAGATTTTCATTTTACAAGTACAAAATGGAAGAGTGGGACATAGAACATGTTTATCCAGTGCATGACGGAATTGAGGATGATTCTGAAGACAAAGAAGGTAAAGCTGAGCAGTTAAGAAGAAGTCTTATAAGTTTTCTTAGAGGCTTAAAACAAACTGATATAGAAATATTAATAAATAATATAATAAAAGAAAAAAAGCCTGAAAAATATAAAAATGAAAAAAATACAAAGATATATAAAGAGAGTTCTAAGAAAATGCAACAATTAAAAAGTATAAGTAAAGATATAGCATTTAGAAAAAAATTAATAAGAAGGTTAGAAAATAGTGAAATTAAAACTAAAGAAATAAAAGAAATTTCTATTAAGGTTAATAGTAAGTTTAGTTCAGTTGGACCAAATAACAAAGATTCAATAGGAAATTTAGTGCTATTAAATAGTTGTATAAATCGTTCTTATCAAAATGACCTATTTATGCAAAAAAGAGATGTAATAATTAAAAAAGTAATAAAATTAGAAGATAATGAAAGAGAAGAAATAAAATATATATTACCATGCACTCAAAATGTCTTTGTAAAATTTTATAGTAATCAAATTTTACAAATGGATAGATGGGACGAATTAGATTGTGAAAACTATATGCAGAAAATTGTAGAAAAAATAAATAAAAGTTTAGATGGTCAAGAAGTTTTATGTTATGAAAAAAAGAAAAATAAAATATTATAATACGAATAAAAAATGAAAGGACTATATTAATATAAATATAGAAATAAAAACATGGAATTTGGAAAATTTAATTTTTTAACATTATTAGAAAAATTTAACAAAATTGAAATACCAATCATTCAAAGAAATTATGCTCAAGGAAGAAAAAAAGAAAGTTATGTAAGAAATAATTTTATAACAAAGATTTATGAAGTATTAACATCTTCAAAGGAAGAAAAACTAAATTTAGATTTTATATATGGAACTGTTAATAATGATAGATTTATTCCTATAGATGGACAGCAAAGATTAACTACATTATTTTTACTATATTGGTACATTTTCATTAATTGCAGTAGTGAAGATAAAGAAAGATATATAGAAAAGTTAAGTAAATTTACCTATGCAACAAGAGAAACATCAAATCTTTTTTGTGAAAAATTAGTTAAAAATTATAAAGTACAACATAATACAAATACTATAGATGAAAATATAAAAGATCAAATATGGTTTTTACAAGAATGGAATAATGATCCAACTATAGAATCAATGTTAATAATGTTATGTACAATTGAAGACAAATTTAAAGGAGCAGATTTTGAAAAAATAAAGAAAAGATTAAATGAAGATATTATTTATTTTTACTTCATAGAGATTGAAAATTTTGGAACTCCAGAAGATTTATATATAAAAATGAATTCAAGAGGAAAACCATTAACAACATTTGAAAAATTTAAATCGAAACTAGAAGCATATATGGAAAATATGGGAAAAAATAAATCCGAAGGAGAAATATATATAAATTTTGGAAAATACTTAGATGAAAATTGGTTAAAATATTTTTGGGAAATTTTTAAAGAAAAAAATCAAAATGAAAATCGTATGGAGAATATAGAAGTTATTGATAAATGGATGATGAATTTATTTATAACAATATTTGAAAATTATTATATTATAAATTGTGAAAAAGAAAATAAGAAAGAAAAAGAAATTATTGAAAAATTTGATGCATTTGCAAGACAAACAAGAGAAGAACTTAATTTTGAGGAGTTAGAAAGATTAAAGTGTATTAATAAAGATACAATTGAGCAAATTTATTATGTGTTACAATATTTTTGCAATAGAAAAGATATTGATTTAGATGACTATAGCAAATTTGTGAATAAAAAAGAATTATTAAAAACAATTATAAATACAAAAAGTGTTAATAATATACAAAAATGCTATAAAATAGAGTTTTATGCAATGTGCAAGTACATTTATATAAAAAACAAACAAAAAGAGGAAATAGAAGAATTAGAACTTTCAAAAATATTATATTTTGTTAGAAATTTATCAGAAAATATGTATATAGACAATGTAGAATTATATTCTAAAATAATTAAGTTAGTAGATAGAATTATTATCGAAAAAAATATAAGCAATGTATTTGAAGCTTTAAAAAACATAGATATAAAAAAAGAAGATAAAGAAATCTCAAATAAAAATATATTAAATTTATTACAAGTAGAAAAAAATAAAGCTAAATATATAACAAGTACAAATCGTAACTGGGAAAAAGAAATATTAAAAATGGATTCTAATTCATATTTTAATGGTAATACAGGTTTCGTGTTTGAATTTGTAAATAACTTTTTAGAAGAACGAAATGCAAATGAAACAAGAAATGAAGATTTAGAAATAGAACAATATACAAAATATAGCCATTTAATAAGAAGTATATTTTTAAATTGTGATAATACAGAAGATTTAGAAGATGATAGTGAGCAAAAAAGAGAAAATGAAATTGATTTTGATCCTATTTTAAATAGCGAAAACGAAAATAATAAATTTTATTTTAAAAGAGCACTTTTATGTTATGGTAGTTATCTATATAAAGTTAGTGGAAGATATAGTTTTTTAATGTGTAGTGATTCAGATAAATACCATAGTTGGAAGAAATTATTAAATCCTGGAGAAAACGAAAAAAGAAAAGAAAAAGATGTTATAAGAAAATTTCTAGATGAATTTGATAAAAATAATAGCTATGTAACTGGAGAAAAAGAAGAGCTAAAATTAACACGTAAGAGTTTAGAACAATGGATACCTAAATTCTTAAATGAAAAAATAAAAGAATTAGATAAACAAGATAAAGAAGGAAAAGATGTATATACTATAGGAAAATGGGAAAATTATTGTATTAAATTTTCAAAGTTAATTAGTTTAGTAAAAGAAGAAAGGAAAAATACTTTAGGATACTTAAATATTAGAGATGATGATAAAACTATATATATTATGAGAGGAAAAAATACATCTAGCTATAATTGGAATTTTTATACATATGCATTAAAATTAAGATTAGAAGATGAATTAAAAAATAAAAAAATAAAAATTACAGAGTTAAAATGCGAGCCTAAAAAGACAGCAGATGAGCAAAAACCTATAGAATATGAAGATTTTATAAAAATGGATTATGTGTACGATGGGCAAGAAGCTTATTATACAATGGAATTTGATTTAAATAAAATAACAAAAGAAAAAATAGATAATATATTGAAAAAAGAAAGTAAACAAGATAATAATAAAAGAATTTATAAATTTGATACAGAAAAAGAAATAATAGAAAAATTTATTGAAATAATAGAAGCAAAAAATGAAATAAAAAAATAACGACCTAGAAATTAAAGCATTTTTATAGTAAAAATAATGAAAAAATCAACTATAAGTGCATATATGACCAAACGTATTGAAAAACACCCTAAAAGTATATAATATTACTATAGGGTGTTTTACTATTATATAAAAATAACATTGCAAATACTAAAAAGGAAGAAAGGAATGAAAGTAAATATGAAAGTATATCATTTAGAAGTACAAGCAAATTCAACACGATATGGAGAGTTAATTGAAAACAATAGTTATTATTCAGATGTTTTTTCAACTCTAAAAAAAGCAATCAACGAAGGAAAAGATTTTTTAGAAAGAAGAATAAGAATCTTATATGAAAATTCAGGATATTGTGTTGCAGAAGATGAAAATCCTTTAACAATACAAGATATGATAAATGATGGAGAAATATATTATACATTTACAGTAACAGAAATTAATCCAGAGTATGCTGACAGTTTTAGAATACCAGATGCTGAATACAAATGTAGAGACTTAGAACCTACTCATATTAAAAATTATTATAACATGTATGGAAAATTAAAATATTCTGATATTGAATATAGAGGACCATGGTCATATGTTATAAGAAGATATCCTGGTGATGATGAAAATAAACCAAATAAATTTAAAATAGGAGATTTTGTAACAGTTAAAAATAGTTATTTAATACCAGAAGGACAATTATGTATAGTAAATCAAGTACCAGAAAGAAATAATCCAGAAAGATATTTTGAAAATACTTATACTGTATCAACAATTTTAGATAATAATTGGTTTGGATATTGCTATGATTTCAATGAAAGTGAATTAGAGCCATATAAAGGAAAAATAGATAAAGATGGACCATTTGAATTCCTTAGAAAAATATATACAAATGAAATACAAATAGATAAAGAAACACTAAGAAAAATAGAAGATAATGAAATAATACTTAATTTGAAACCAACATATAAAGAAATGAATATAGGAAAATAAATTATAATAAAGAAAGGAAAGATATAAAGTGGAATTAAGCCTTAGTTTAGAGGAAGATGAAATATTAGATGAGCTAAATAATGTATATGGAGCTGAAAAATGTGTAGATATTTTACGCAATTATATTAGTTTTGTACAATTAAAAAAGAACAATAAAATAGATTTTGGAAACTACAATATGCTTATAGTAAATCAATCAGAATATGGATTTGTAGAACAAGTAGTAGAAATAACTTGGAAATTATTAAAAGCAGAAAAAATAGTAAATTATCCATATAGATATTTAGAAAGAGATGATATAAGAAAAAACAGAGCAACAAATGATTTTAAAATGTCAGAAGATATAAAAGAAGAAGTATTAATAATAGATTCAAAGAAAATAGACTATTCTATATATCATTTATCTAATGAAATTAAAGAACTAATAAAAGAAAATCCAGATAAAATTTTTATTATTGTAGATAAAGATGAAAGACAAGGGTGGTTAAATGCAAATTTAGGAGAAACTGTAACATGGACAATGGTAGTAGAAAAAATATCAAAAGATAATAAAGTTCATTATATAAAGAAATTCTTAAAAGATAATAAAATAAAATATGAAAAAAATATTGCATTAATAGACACTTTATCACAACAACCATTTTGGAGAGTAAAAGATGAATTATTAAATGTTGTATTAGAAGCAAAAACAAAAAATATTAGTTTCTTAAATGATAAAAATATAAAAGAACAATTAAATAGAAATTATAAAAAAAGTGAAGAAAATATAATAGGGAAAAAAGGAAAAACTGGACTAGAAGAACTAAAAAGTATGACAGGGATGGAAGAAGTAAAACAACAAATAGAACAAATAATAAATTATATAAAAGTTAATAAAAAAAGAGGAAAAATGCCATCTCTACATATGTGCTTTTTAGGAAATCCTGGTACAGGAAAAACTACTGTAGCAAGAATAATAGGAAAGATTTTTTCAGAAATGAATATTTTATCAGATAAAAATGTTTTTGTAGAAGCACAAAGATCAGATTTAATTGGAAAATATGTTGGTCATACTGCACCTAAAACAAAAGAAGTAATAGAAAGTGCAGACGGAGGCGTGTTATTTATAGATGAAGCATATTCAATAGCATCATATGTTAGAGATGAAGCAGGTATGGATTATGGTGCAGAATGTATTGCTACATTAATAAAAGAAATGGAAGACAAAAGAGATAGCCTATGTGTAATTTTAGCAGGATATTCTAAAGAAATGGAGCATATGCTAAAAGTAAATCCTGGATTTGAAAGTAGAATACAATTTAAAATAAAATTTCCAGACTATTCAGAAGAAGAACTATACGAAATATTTAAACAAATGGCAAAACAAGAGAACTATACAATATCGAGAAATATAAAAGAAACATTAATAAAATATTTTGCAGAAGAAAAACAAAAAGAAAATTTTTCAAATGCAAGATTTGTTAGAAATCTTTTTGAAAAAGTTAGATTTGAACAAGCAGATAGAGTTGCAAAAAATGAAAACGAAGATATTAACCTAATAAGAAAATGTGATATAGAAAATGTTATTGAAAAAACAAAAGAAGAAAAAAATCAAAAAATAAAAATAGGTTTTGCAAGTTAAAATGTCTAACCAAATAAGAAAGCCTTATGAAGTGAACCCAAATTGTTAGACAAAAAAAGTTTAACAAGGAGGGTTCATTTTTTATGAGTAAATATTCGAGT
>CANRGE010000014.1 GCA_947630065.1 uncultured Clostridia bacterium | reverse complement strand
AACATATTAATATTATATCACCACACTTATATCAGGTTTTTAATAAAAAACGGAAATTCAAATAAAAATTTGCGAATTACTTAAAAATTTATTAAAATACTTTCATTTTTTCATATAATGTAATATAATTGTCCTATGAATTGTGCCTTAAGAAAGGAATGATAAAAAAGATGAGTAACAATAAGAAAAAAAGCAAGATTGATGATAAAACAAAAATAATAAAATCAACAAAAGACGAAAAAAAAGTTAAAAAATTAAAATCAAAAAATAAACAAAAAAAACATCCTAAATTAATGCTAGCATTAAAAATATTTTGTATATTAGTTATAATAGCAATAATTATAGGAACAGGTGTAGCAGTAGGATTAATAGTTGAATTATTTAATGATAAATTTGATATTAGTAAATTACAAATAAAAAATGCGAATTCAGTAGTTATAGCAGCAGATGGAACACAACTTGTAGTATTAAATGGTGATGAAAATAGAGAAATAATAAGTTTAGAAGAAATGGGAAAATGGATACCTAAAGCATTTGTATCTATAGAAGATGAGAGATTTTATAAACATAAAGGTGTAGATTTAAAAAGAACTTTAGGAGCCACAATACAATACATATTACGTGGAGGAGAGTCTTCTTATGGTGGAAGTACTATAACACAACAATTAATAAAAAATGCAACTAAAGAAAATGAGAGAGATTGGACAAGAAAAGTAAAAGAAATAGTAAGAGCATATCAGGTCGAAAGACAAATGTCAAAAGACCAAATATTAGAATCTTATTTAAATTTAATACCTCTTGGAGGAGGAGGAAAAAATGTACATGGGGTGCAAGTAGCATCAAAATATTATTTCGATAAAAATCCAAATGAATTAACAATAGCACAGGCAGCATATCTTGCAGGAATTAATAATGCTCCAAATACATATAATCCATTTAAGGAAAATCCAAATACAGAAAAAATAAATAAGAGAACAAAAGATGTTATAGCTAAAATGAAAGAATTAGGCGAAATAAATGAAGAAGAATATACAACAGCAATAGACGAAGTAAACAATGGCTTAGCATTTAAAGAAGGAAGTATATCAGCTGGAACAAATTTAGATTGGCATACAGAATCTGCTATTAATGAAATATTAGATGATATGATGGCAGAAAATTCTGAGTTAGATAGACAAACAGCTAAAGCTAAATTATATGGTGAAGGTTATACAATATACACAACACAAATAAAATCAATACAAGATATTATGCAAGAAGAATTTAATAAAGATACATATATAGCAAGTGGTAAGGAAAAAAATGAAGATGGAACTTTAAAACATGACCAAACACAAGCAGGTATGGTAATAATAGATCAATCTAAAGGATATGTAGTAGCATGTGCAGGTTCACTTGGACCAAAGACAGTAGCATTTGGAACAAATAGAGCTACGAATGGAATTATAGGGCAACCAGGTTCAGCTATTAAACCATTAGCAACTATAGGACCATCATTACAAG
The DNA here is from genome assembly GCA_947630065.1 of uncultured Clostridia bacterium. GTDB lineage: Bacteria > Bacillota > Clostridia > TANB77 > CAG-508 > RGIG8482. The sequence goes on along the minus strand of CANRGE010000014.1, from coordinate 41,188 downwards.
AGGGAATTATAACAGCGGCAAGTGTATTTGATGATAGTCCAAAAGCATATGGAAGCTATGTACCACATAACTCATATTCTGGATATAATGGATTAATGAATATTAGACAAATGATTACAATATCATCAAATGTTCCAGAAGTAAAATTAATGCAAAAATTAACACCTAAGAAATCTATAGAATATATGAAAAGAATGGGATTAAACATGACAAACCAAACTGAAGCACTTTCTTTAGTATTAGGTGGTACAGATAATAACTTATCTCCTCTTGAAATGGCAGGAGCATATGCTATGATAGCAAACGACGGAGAATATATTGAACCAACATTCTATACAAAAGTTGTTGACTCAGAAGGCAAAACAGTATTAGAAACAAAACAAAGAACAGAAAGAATATTATCAGAGCAAAATGCATACATTGAAAAAACAATACTAAAAGGACCGGTAGAAGGAAGTGGAGGAACAGCAGGGGCAGCAAAAATTTCTGGAATGGATACAGCAGCAAAAACAGGTTCAACTAATGATATGGCAGATAGATGGTTATGTGGATTTACACCATATTATACAGCAGCAACTGTATTTGGATATGATGGAAATGATGAAAACATTCATTATGTAGGAAAAATAAATGGAAATGTGGCATTAAAAATTTGGGCATCTGTAATGAAATCAGTACATAAAGACTTAGAGAATAAAACATTTGAAAAACCATCAGGCTTAGTAACAGCTAAAGTATGTAGAGACTCTGGATTACTTGCTACTGAACTATGTGAACATGACCAAAGAGGATCAAGAGCATATACAGAAACTTTTGTAAGTAAAACTGCACCTACAGAAACTTGTACAACACATGTTAAGTTATCTGTATGTAAAGAAAGTGGAAAAATAGCAACAGAATATTGTAAAGATAAAGAAGATAGAGTATTTATTACAAGAGAAAATAGTTTATCTGATACATCTTGGAAACAAGCTGCAGATGCTAAATATATGGCAACTACAGAACCTTGTGACATTCATACAGCAGCATCAGACAAAGTAAAACCAGAAATAACCTTAAAAGGAAAAGACACGGTAACAGTAAAACTAAAATCAGAATATAAAGATGAAGGTGCTACTGCAAAAGATGATATAGACGGAGATTTAACAAAATCAATAAAAGTAGAAATAAAATTAGATAACAAAGTTGTAAATAAAGTAGATACATCTAAAGTAGGAACATATATTATAACATATAGTGTAACAGATAAAGCAGGAAATATTGGAACAAAAACAAGAACTGTAAAAGTTGTTGCAGAAGATAAACCAGCAAATAATAATACTAATACAACAAACACAACCAATACGACGAATCAAACAAATACAACTAACCAAACAAATACAAATACAACTAACACTACAGATACAACAAAAAAGAATTAATTTGTAAATTTTATATAACTAGGAATATTATAAAAATTACCAAAATTATATAAAAGAGAACAATCAACAATAGCTAAAATTTAAAAGTAGCTATTGTTGATTATGTATAAAAATATAACATAAGGAGCTGAAAATATGGAATTAAAATTCTATAATACTCTTACTAAAACTAAAGAGATATTCAAACCATTAAAAGGAAATGAAGTAAGAATATACACTTGTGGACCAACTGTGTATAAAGATGCAACTATTGGAAATATGAGGGCTTACATATTTATGGATACATTAAGAAGAGTTCTTAAATATAATGGGTATTCTCTAAAACATGTAATGAATATTACAGATGTTGGACATCTGGTTTCTGATGGTGATGAAGGAGAAGATAAGATGCTAAAATCAGCGAGAGAAGAAGGAAAAACTCCTTTAGAAATTGCTGAAATATATACAAAAAGATTTCTTAATGATTTAGAAGATTTAAATATAAATTTACCAGAAATTATTTGCAAAGCAACAGATAATATAAGTGAAATGATAGAGTTTGTAAAAGGATTAGTAGAAAATGGCTATGCATATGAAACATCTACAGCAATATATTTTGATGTTTCAAAGTTAGATAAATATGGTATTTTATCTGGAATTAATTTAAAAGAACAAAAAGCAGGAGCCAGAGTAGAAGTAGATAAAGAAAAAAGAAATCCTTATGATTTTGCTTTATGGATTAAAGCACCAGAAAATCATTTAATGAAATGGGAAAGTCCATGGGGATTATGCTATCCAGGATGGCATATTGAATGCTCTACTATGAGTAGAAAATACTTAGGAGACGAATTTGACATTCACACAGGTGGAGTAGACCACATTCCAACACATCATGAAAATGAAATTGCACAAAGTAAAGGATTAACAGGAAAAAATCCTGCAAGATTTTGGATGCATGGAGAATTTTTACTAATAGATGGTGGAAAAATGTCAAAAAGTTTAGGAAATGTTTACTTATTAAGAGATATAAAAGAAAAAGGCTTTTTACCACTTTCATATAAATTGTTCTGCTTTTCATCAAGTTATAGAAATAAACTAAACTTTACATGGGAAGCAATGGAAAATGCAAATAAATCATTAATAAAACTACGTGAAGCATATCAAAAACATAGTAATGGAAAAGAAACGATAGATGAAGAAATTATAAACAATTATGAAAATAAATTTCATGAAGCAATAAATGATGATTTAAATATGCCATTAGCTATGAGTTATGTCTGGGAAGCAGCAAAAGAACCTAGAAAATCTAAGCAAATTGCAGAACTTTTATTAAAGTTTGATACAGTTTTAGGATTAAAAATAGATGAAGAAATAAAAGAAGAAAAGGTAGAAGTACCAGAAGATGTAAAAGAATTAGTAGAAAAAAGAAACCAAGCAAAGACAAATAAAAATTGGGAAGAAGCAGACAAATTAAGAGTTGAAATACAAGAAAAAGGGTATAATATAAAAGACACAAAACAAGGGGTAATTATAGAAAAATATAAAGGAGAACAGTAATGGAAGGAGAAACACAAGAAAAGCTAGGATTCTTTAAAAGAATTATTTTAAGTATAAAAGATTTTGAAATATATCAGTATTTTGCTTCTGAAAAAATAAGTATAGCATTAAGTTATATTTTAAGGCTAATATGTATATTTGTTATAATTATTACATTATTATACACATATAAATTTTATCAATTTACAGAAGAACTAAAAGAATATTTTGTGAATGAATTACCTAATTTTACTTATGAATCTGGAAATTTGACTATAGAATCTAATGATGTTATAACAGTAGATAAATTTAATGACTTATTAGGAACAATAATTATTGCACCAAATGTGGAACAAGAAGATAGCTATATAGAAAAAATAGAAGAATATAGTAATGCAATATTAATACTTAAAAATAGAGCTATAATAAAAAATGATGTAATAAATCAAAACTTAGAATACAGTTATGAAGAAATTGCAAATACCTATTCATTAACTAGTTTTAACAAACAAGATGCAATAAATTATTTACAAAATACAAATATGAGTATGCTATATTCTGTATTTACTATTACATTATTTGTTTATCTATATATAATATATGTAATTAGTTCATTAGGAGATGCTTTAATTTTAGCAATATTAGGAAACTTAATAGCAAGATTTACAAGAATGAAAATGCTATTTAAAGCTAATTTTAACATAGGTATATATGCATTAACATTACCTATAATATTAAACATAATATATACTGTTGTTAATACTCTAACAGGATTTGAAATTCAAGCATTTAATTGGATGTATACGACAATATCATGTATATATGTGATAGTTGCTATATTAATAATAAAAACAGATTTTATAAATAAACAAATGGAATTAATGAAAATAGTAGAAGAACAAGAAAGAGTTAGAGAAGAAATGAAACAAAGAGAAGAAGAAAAGAAACAAGAAGAAAAAAATGACCAAGAAAAGCCAGAATCAGAACCAGAAGATGAATCTAAACCAAAAGAAAAAAAGAAAGATAAAAATTTACCAGAAGAGCCAGAAGGTTCAAATGCATAGAAAGGAAGTTAGAAATGGATAAAGATAATAAAAAAAATAAGAAAATATATGTTGCATTAATATTAACATTAATTATATTAATATTAGCACTAATATTGGGAATAGTTATTACAAAGAATAATACAAAAGCAAAGGAAAACGAACTAGCTTATACAGATTTAATTAAATGTATAAATGAACAATCTGTAGAAGAAATAGAAATGAAAGTAGGAAGTACAACTGTAAAAGTAAAATTAAAAGGTCAAGAAGAGGAAAAAACTACAATTATACCAAATACACAAGCATTTATGGAATTAATCCAACAAAAAACACAAGAAGGAACAGAATTTAAATTAAATCAAGTTGAACAAAATGTATTATTAAAAATTCCAAGTGTATTCTTTAGCATATTACCAACATTATTAATGGTAGCATTAATATATTTAATATTTAAAATGCAAGGCCTAGGAGATAATGGAAAAATTTATGACGGACAAGAAAATAAAACAGATGTTAAATTTAAAGATGTAGCAGGTTTAGATGAAGAAAAAACAGAATTAGTAGAAATAGTAGACTTTTTAAAAGAACCAAAAAGATTTTACGATATGGGAGCAAAAATTCCAAAAGGTATACTTTTATATGGACAACCAGGAACTGGAAAAACATTAATAGCAAAAGCAATTGCAGGAGAAGCAGGAGTTCCATTTATATCTATGAGTGGTTCAGAATTTATAGAAATGTTTGCCGGATTAGGAGCATCTAGAGTAAGAAAATTATTTGATAAAGCTAGAAAATTAGCACCATGTATAGTATTCATAGATGAAATTGATGCAATAGGTTCTAGAAGGACAAGCCAGAGTGGAGCAGAGTCAGAAAATAATCAAACATTAAATCAATTATTAGTAGAAATGGATGGATTTGAAACAAATGAAACAATAATAGTTTTAGCTGCAACTAACAGACCAGAAATGTTAGATAAAGCACTATTAAGACCAGGAAGATTTGATAGACAAATAACAATTGCACCACCAGATGTAAGAGGAAGAGAAGATATATTAAAAATACATGGAGCAGATAAGAAATTTGCTGATAATGTAACATTAAAGAGCATTGCAGAAGATACAGCAGGATTTACAGGAGCAGAACTAGCAAATATTTTGAATGAAGCGGCAATTGTAGCAACAGTAAATAAACATGATGCGATTGAACAAGATGATATAGAAGAAGCTGTTAAAAAGGTAACAGTAGGTTTACAAAAGAAAGCAAGAGTTATATCTGAAAAAGAAAAGAAATTAACTGCATATCACGAAGCAGGACATGCAATAGTAGGAAGATTTTTAGAAACATCAGAGCCATTAAAAGAAATATCTATTATACCAAGAGGTGTTGCTGGTGGTTATACAATGTATAAATCAAACGAAGATAAATTCTATAAATCAAAAACAGAATTAGAAGAAAGATTAATTGGTTTACTAGGAGGAAGAGCAGCAGAAAAACTAGCATTAGAAGATATTTCTACAGGTGCAAGAAACGATATACAAGTTGCAACTAATATTGCAAAAGAAATGGTAACAGTATATGGAATGAGTGATAAACTAGGTCCAATATCATTAGAAGACCAAGAAAACTTAGCTATATTTGGACAAGACATAGAAGATGTAATAGGTGTTGAAGTTAAAACATTAATAGACACAGCATACAAATATGCTCAAGAAATACTAAAAGCAAATATGGACAAACTTGATATTTTAGCTAAACTATTATTAGAAAAAGAAACAATAACAGCAGAAGAATTTGAAGAAATATTTAAATAAAAATTAGAGGTAAAAATGGAATCAAAAACAAAATATTATATAAAAATATTTTCAAAAATAGCTATACTTGCAGCTATAGCATTAGGAATATTTGTAACATATAAAGTAGCAATATTCTATATGCCATTTATAATAGCATTAATAATAGCAAGTATAGCAGAACCTATAATAAAATTTTTAACAAATAAATTTAAAATAAAAAGAAATTTAGCAAGTATAATATCGCTAGTTTTCATTCTTGCTATAATTGGTATAATATTAACTTTAATAATATCTAATTTAGTAGAAGAATCAATAAAATTAATAGATAATGCTGGAGTATATGCAAAAGACTTATATCAATTTGGAATAGGTATTATTAATGATATACAAGAAGGAAAAATACAAATAGCAGATAATGTTAAAGAAATCTTAGAAAATTCATTAAGTGGATTTATAGAATGGTTACAAGAATTTATAACTAATCTCTTTACTGGATTATTAAATACAATAGGCTCAATACCAACTTGGTTTACATATGGCTTTATAACTATACTTGCAGTGGTATTCATATGCTTTGATAGAGAATACATAATAAACAGTTTTAAAAAACAAATTCCAACTGAATGGTTAGAAAAAATAAAAAAAGTATTTAAAATTAGTTGTGAAGTATCAATAAATTACATAAAAGCAGAAGCTAAATTATCATTTATATGTTTTGTATTAGTATTAATAGGCTTATTAGGTATGAAAATATTTGGAATAAACATGGAATATCCTATAATAATGGCAATATTAATTGGATTTGTAGATGTTTTACCATTATTTGGTGCAGGAACAGTAATGATACCTTGGGCAATATACTTGCTAATTACAGGACAAACACCTACAGCAATAGGTGTTGCAATAATATGGATAATTTGGGCAATAATTAAAAACATATTAGAACCAAAATTTGTAAGCAATCAAATGGGAATACATCCAATATTTACACTAATAGCAATGTATACAGGATTTAGAATAATAGGAGTATTAGGACTTATAATAGGACCAATAATCCTGTTAATACTAAAAAATATTTTTGGAGAATTAATAGAAAAAGGAATATTAAGAACATTATTTGAAAAAAATGAAAGTGAAAGTTAATTTCACTTTTATTTTATATAATAGTTGAAAAAAAAAATGCTTTGTGATATAAAGTTAATAAATAAATATAAAAGAAAGAATAAAAATGAAAAATATAAAAGATTATAACTTAGAAGAATTAAAACAAGAACTTATAAAACTTGGAGAAAAGGCATTTAGGGCAGAGCAAATATTTAAATGGATATATCAAGAAAATGTTACAAGTTTTGATGAAATGACGAACTTATCATTAGAATTAAGAGAAAAGCTAAAAAAAGAATATACATTATGTATATACAAAATAATAAAAAAACAAGAATCAGAAGACGGAACAAAAAAATACTTGTTTGATGTCTTAGACGGAAATGCCATAGAAACAGTTCTAATGGAATATCATCATGGATATAGTATATGTGTTTCATCACAAATAGGATGCAAAATGGGATGCAAATTTTGTGCATCAACAGGAATAAATTTTATAAGAAATTTATCATCAGGAGAAATATTAGAGCAAATACTTGCAGTAGAAAGAGATGCTAATATAAAAATATCTAATATTGTATTTATGGGTATAGGAGAGCCATTAGATAATTATAATAATGTTATAAATGCAATAAAAATAATAAATAATCCTAAAGGATTAAATATAGGAGCAAGACATATAAGTATATCTACAAGTGGTTTAGTTCCAAAAATCTATGATTTAGCAAGTGAAAACTTGCAATGCACTTTATCTATATCATTACACGCAACAACAGATGAAAAAAGAAGTGCAATGATGCCAGTAAACAATAGCTATAATATTGAAACATTAATGAAAGCATGTAAAGATTATATAGAAAAAACAAATAAAAGAATATCATTTGAATATGCATTAGCAAAAGATAATAATGACAATATAGAAGATGCAAAAAGATTGGTAAAATTATTAAAAGGAATGATTTGCCATGTTAATTTAATACCAATAAATAAAATAGAAAATGGCGAATATACAAAAAGTACAAATGAAAACATTATAAAATTTAGAGATTACTTGAATGCTCATGGCATTGTAGCAACAATAAGAAGAGAGTTAGGTTCAGATATTGATGCAGCATGTGGTCAATTACGTAGAAAAAACTTAAACAATTGAACCTAGAAAGGAAAGAAATAAATATGAAAGTTTTCGCAAAAACGGATATAGGAAAGGCTAGAGAAAATAATGAAGACTATTATTATGTATCACAAATAGATGATTTTCCACAAATATATATTTTAGCAGATGGTATGGGAGGATATAACGGTCGGAGAAATAGCAAGTAAAACAGCTACTATTGCTGCAAAAAATTATATACAAACAAATATAAGTGGAATAAATTTAGAAGAAAAAGAAGAGATATTAAAGCTAGTAAGAAGTGCAATGGAATATGCTAACATGGTTGTTTATGAAAAAGCAAAAGAAAATACAGAATTAGAGAATATGGGAACAACTTTAGAAATATGCTTAATAATGAACAATAAAGTATATATAGGACATATAGGAGACAGTAGAATATATAGAATTCGAAAAGAAATAATTAGAAAACTTACACAAGATCATAGTTATGTTCAAAAGCTTGTTGAAAATGGTACTATAACAAAGGAAGAAGCATTAAATCATCCTAAAAAAAATATGCTTACAAAAGCATTAGGTTGTACAGCATTTATAGAGCCAGATGTTATGGTTAAGGGATTTTTAAAGAACGATATTCTGCTATTATGCTCAGACGGACTAACTAATATGGTAAAAGATGAAGAAATTTTAAATATACTACAAACAGATATAACAAGTGCTGTTGATAATTTAATAATAAAAGCAAACCAAATGGGTGGAATCGATAATATATCAGCAGTTATAATACAAAATGCTTAATTTTAATAATTAGGGGAGAGATGAAAATGAATATAGAGGGAAGATTATTAGCAAATAGGTATGAAATTATTAAAAATATTGGAAATGGTGGAATGGCAACTGTATATAAAGCAAAAGACCATGTACTAAATAGATTTGTTGCTGTAAAAATATTAAGAGATGAATTTACAACAGATAACGAATTTATAAAAAGATTTAATTCAGAAGCACAAGCTGTAGCAAGTCTTACACATCCTAATATAGTTTCTGTATATGATGTTGGAAACGAAGGGGATTTGTATTATATAGTAATGGAACTAATACAAGGAAAAACTCTAAAGGAAATAATAGTAGAAGAAGGACTATTATCTTGGAAATGGTCATTAAATGTTGCAATGCAAATTGCATCAGCGCTAGAAACTGCTCATAAAAACAATATAGTTCATAGAGATATAAAACCACATAATATAATAATTACAGAAGAAGGAGTAGCAAAAGTTACAGACTTCGGAATAGCAAAAGCTGTATCAAATTCAACAATAACAGCATTTGGAACAACACTAGGCTCAGTACATTATTTTTCTCCTGAACACGCAAGAGGAGGATACACAGATGCTAAATCTGACTTATATTCTTTAGGTGTAGTAATGTATGAAATGCTAACAGGAAAAGTTCCTTTTGAAGCAGATACACCTGTTTCTGTTGCATTAATGCATATGCAAGAAAAAGTAGTAGAGCCAATAACAGTAAATCCATCAATACCAGTAGCTGTAAATAAAATTGTATTAAAAGCAATGCAAAAAGACCCTAATTTGCGTTATAGTAGTGCTACAGAAATGCTAAGAGATATGAACTTAGCACTAAAGAATCCTAATGGAAATTTTGTAGATGTCAAAGTAGAAGATGATGAATTTTCAACACAAAAAATACCAACAGTTAATCCAAATACTACAGACAACAAAAATAACAAAGAAGAAAGCTTTATAAAAAAACATAAAGTTATTGCTTCATTATTAGGTGCAGTTATATTATTTTCATTAACAATAGGAATAACATATTTTGCACTAAGTTCTACAGAAGTTAAAGATGTGCAAATTCCAAGTCTTGTAAGTTTAACTCAACAAGAAGCAAAACAAAAAGTAGAAGAATTAAAATTAGTATACGAAGAATTAGAGCCAGAATATAATGCAGAAGTAGAAGCAGGAAAAATTATACGTCAAGATCCAGAATATAGAGAAAATTATACAATAAAAGAAAATACTACAATAAAAGTAGTAATAAGTAAAGGTCAAGAATTAACAATAGTACCTAAAGTAGTAGGTAAAGAAAAAGAAGAAGCAATTGCTATGCTAGAAGAAGCAAAATTAGAAGCTGAAATAATAGAAGAAAAAAGTACAACAGTACAACAAAATTATGTAATAAGTCAAGAAATAGAAGCTAAAAAAGAGGTATATGCAGGAGGAACAGTTAAAATACATGTAAGTATAGGAACTGGAATTGAACAAGTAAGTGTACCATATGTTGTTGGAAAATCAGAAGCTGAAGCTACAAAACTTTTAACAGATAATAAATTAAAAGTAAAACAAGTAATAACAACAGAAGATTCTACAAAGGATGATGGAATTATACTAAAACAAGACATAGAAGCAGGAACTACAGTAGATGAAGGAACAGAGGTTACATTAACTAAAAATGTATTACCTAAATTAACAAATGGAACAGTAAAAGTAAATGTAAAATCTTTACTACAAGGAAAAGTAGAGTATGAAGACGAAGCAAAAACAAAAGTTAAAAAAGTAAAACTAGAAATAAAAGTTGGAGAAGACACTGTATATAAAGAAGATGTAGAACCAACAAAAACAGATGTATCTAAAGAAATATCTGGAATTGGAACAGTACAAGTAAGAGTATATATAGATGGAGTTCTAAAGAAAACAGCATCATTTAAATTAAGTGATAAAACACTTACAATAGAATAACAATATTTTTTGCATAGGGAATTATTTTACCCTATGCAAAATGTTATGGAGGGAAAATGCCAAAAGGAAGAATAGTAAGCAATATATCAAATATGTATGAGGTAGAAATTGATAATAAAATATATAAGTGTAATGCAAGAGGCAAACTAAAAAAAGAAGAAATGTCTCCTACTGTTGGCGACATAGTAGAAACTGCAATAGTAGATAACACTAAAAAAGAAGCTACTATAGAAGCAATATTACAAAGAAATAATTATTTAAAAAGACCTAAAATTTCCAATATAACACAACTAATGTTAGTTTGTTCTTCAAAAATGCCCAAAATAGATTTGCTTATGTTAGACAAGCAATTAGCATTTGCAGAATTTTTACATATAAAACCTATTATTATATTAAACAAAATAGATTTAGAAAAAGCAGAAGAAATAGAAAAAAATTACACAAATATAGGATATACAGTAATAAAAACAATAGCAAATAAAGCAGAAGGATTAGAAGAATTGGAAAAATACTTAAAAAATAATGTAAGTGTATTTGCAGGAAATTCTGGAGTAGGAAAATCTACCTTAATAAATAATATATTTAAAAGTAATATTACTGAAGAAGGAAATATAAGTAAAAAAAATAAAAAAGGAAAAAATACTACCACATATACAAAACTGTATAAAATTGAAGAAAATTCATATATAGCAGACACACCAGGATTTTCAACATTTGATATATTTGAAATAGAAAAAGAAAATTTGTATAAATATTTTAAAGAATTTACACAATATGAAAAAGAATGTGAATTTGTAGGATGTACTCATATAAAAGAACAAAACTGTGGAATAAGAAAAGCATACGAGAATAAAAAAATATCAGAAACAAGATATAATAATTATGTAAAAATATATAATGATTTAAAAGAAAGAGAGGAGCAAAAATGGTAGAAATATCTACATCAGTATTATCTGTTAAAAAAGAAGAAGCGGTAAAAATATTTTATGGTTTAGAAATAGCAAAAACAAACTATTTTCATATTGATGTAATGGACGGAGAATTTGTAAAAAACAAAACAACACAAATAATGCACGAATATGCAAACACAATAAAACAAATATCTAACATACCAATAGATGTGCACTTAATGGTAAAAAATGTAAAAGAGTACGTTGACGAATATTCGGCAATAGAACCATATATAATAACATTTCATTATGAAGCATTAGAAAATGATGATGAAGTAATGCAAATGATAGAATATATAAAAAAATCAGGCTCAAAAGTTGGAATAACACTAAAACCAAATACAAGTATAGAAAAAATATATAAATTCTTACCATATGTACATATGGTGTTAGTAATGACAGTAGAACCAGGAGAAGGTGGACAAAAATTAATACCACAAACCTTAGAAAAAATAAAAAAAGTAAAAGAATATATAACAAAAAATAATATAGACATAGCAATAGAAGCAGATGGTGGAATAAATAACGACACAATAGAAGATGTAATAAATTCTGGAGCAGACATAGCAGTAGTAGGAAATGCAATAATAAACTCAGAAAATTATGAAAAAACAATACAAAAATTAAAAAAAGAATAGAAATAACAAAGAATATATAGTAGTTTTCAAAAAACATTGAAAAATTTTAATTACCAGAGATTCAAGAAAAAATACTAATATAAATTATCAACAACAATTGACAGTGTAATAATTAAAATATATAATTTAGTTGTAAAAATAAAAAAATTGTCCACAAAGACAATCCCAATAAGTGTAGGGGCGATTTTAATCGCCCGCTCTCCAACGGACATGCTAAAAAAATAACCAATAAAAAATTAATTAGATAAAATGAAATAAAAAATGATATGATATAATATAAGAAAGTTCTTCGAAGAACGGGCGATTAAAATCGCCCCTACAAATTGAAAAGCTATTCCTTCGAAGAATTTTTTATATCCCCAAAAAATAATTGACAGAATAACAATTAGAGAATATAATAAACGCATAAAAAATAAAAAAATGAAGGAGAGAAGAACAAATGAAAAATGTTAAAAGCGTTGGAATTGTAACACACACACACACACACACACACACGAATAAGAAAGAAAAAGGAATAACACTAATAGCATTAATAATAACAGTAATTTTATTATTAATCTTAGCAGGAGTAGCAATAAACTTTGCATTAGGAGAAAATGGAATATTAAAAGGAGCAGAATACGCAGTAGATAAATACCAAAACAAAGCAGAACAGGAACAAAACGAACTAGCTAAAGTAGATGATTATATACAAGGAAATAGACAAACAGAAAAAGTAACAAATTATAACATATCAGAAACATTAGAATTAGAATCTTCTGTAGACCATATAGATGAAGAAAATAGTTATATAAAAAAATATGGTAATGTAGTAGATATGCAATTGTTAGTTTATTTTAAAAGTAATATCCAAGCTAATACATTTGTAAATATAGCTAAATTAAATAAAAAAGAATTAATACCTAATAAAACAGTTTGGGAAATATCAATAGCAGGAGCTAATTTAGGAAATGCTCAAATTACACAAGATGGATTTATAACTATTAGACATTCAAATAGTACATATGCATATTATATTAGATTAACATACATTGTAGATTAAATAAAATAATGCTACAAAGACATACCCAATAAGTGTAGGGGCGATTTTAATCGCCCGCTCTTCGAAGGCAGGCTAATATAAAATTATAAATAAAAATATGTAGAATTTTAATTCTACATATTTTTATTTATATAATATTTTACAATTTATTTACTTTCTGTACTAACCACATTTTCTGTTTTTTCTTTTTTAGAAAATATTGATTGTAATATAATTCCGACACCTATAGCACATAAAATTATACCTATAATTCCTCCAACATAAGGAAGTTTTTCAAGAGCCCATACAACTAAAGAAACTAAAGCTACAACTAATATGTCTACATATTTAGCTGTTATATTACGAGCTTCTAATATTTTCTTAGAAACAGAAACAACTACAGTTTCAGCACCTAGTAATAATACTGCTATATATAGAGCTAATAGTATAAATCCTAATACACTTCCAATACCTGTTATAAATAATATTATACAAGCAATAGGAATAAGTATAATTGAAATAAGACCTACAACAAATGAAAGTATAGCTTTTGAAGAAGCGTATTGTGATACTTTTTGTACAAAATTTGGACAACAGAATTTTATTAATAAGTAAAATACCAAACTTGTTAATATAAATGTACAAGCACTTATAACATAATCCATAATAATATCAGAAGTAGAAACATCTTCATCACTATTATCAACTATTTTATTATAATTTACAGAACCTTCAACTTTTCCATCAGGAATTGTAACTTCACTCTTAGAAGAGTAATTTAAATTACCATAAATAACTGAATTTTCAGATTCGGAGTATGTAAAACTATCAGCATAAATATGTGTATCTCTTCCAACACCACTTGCGAATGTTAAACTACCAGCAGCTACCTTTAAATCTCTTCCAATAAAGGAATTAGCTGTAATATCACATATTGTCGAAGCAGCATATAAATCAAAAGAAACTCTACCAGAAAAACTTAGTCTATTTGCAGCTATGTAAACAGAATTAGTTGCATAAAAATCTTCTGTAAATACTACATTGTTTCCACAAACAAATAAATTTCCATTAACTCTTCCGGAAATAGTAACATTTGTACCAAATAAATAAACATTTCCATCAACTAATTGATCCATAAAAACATCAGTACCAGCTAAGAATAAATCACCATTATGAATATCTAAGTCTGAAAGGTCAGTATCATCAGTAGTCTCGTCGATAGTTTCATCAGTACTAATTGAATTATCAACATTTTCTTCTGAAATAGCAACAGGTGTATCTAAACTCATAGTTACAGGCTCATCAGTAGCTATAACTATTGTAGATGTAAGCAAAAATACTGATAACATAATAAATGAAAATTTTGTTTTTTTCTTAAACATAAGAAACCTCCTAAAATATAAACTTATATTTCATATAACATTATACGAAAATATACACAAATTTTTTGTGTTTAATTTGTTTATAATATATAATGTAACATCGAAAATGTCAATATTCTTAAATTGCAAGTTTAAATATTTTAAAAATATATGAAATTTGAATATAAAAACGAGTAGACAAATAAGTTGATGAATGTTAAAATATGTTCAAATCAATATTAGTAAAAATATTTTGAAAATTTATATAATTGTTATAAAAAGAGGTAATAATCAACTATGAATAATAATGAAACTAAAAAAGAAATTAAAAATTCAACGCTTTTAGATATGAAAAAAGAATTATTAGATATTAAAGAAAAAATCAAAAATATGACTTTACATATAAAAAATAAGTATTCATATCTAGTGAAGCCTTTTTTTATTTTTTTAATAATATATTTTATAGCTATGTATCCTATATTTAGAGCAAATTTTAATTATATTGATGATATAGGCAGAGTAAACTTTGGATATAAAGGTTGGGAATACTTTAGTAGATTTACATCAGAATATTTATCTTCCTTTGTACATTCAAGTGATTATCTTACAGATATTTCACCATTGCCACAAATATTAGCTATTTTAATAATATCCTTATCAAGTGTTATTTTAATACATCTATTTAAGAAAGATAAAAAGAAAATAGGAATGATGTATATATTATCAGTAATTCCACTAGGACTTTGTCCGTATTTTTTAGAGTGTTTGTCTTATAAATTTGATTCAATATATATGGCTTTATCTATTTTAGTAAGTGTTTTTCCATTTTTATTATATGATAAAACTAATAGTAAAAAAATTATGTTTTGCATAGTAAACGTAATTGGAACTATTATTATGTGTACTTCTTATCAAGCTTCATCAGGAATAGTACCTTTAATAACTTTATTCTTATCGTATAAATATTGGAATAATAAAGAAAATAAAGAGGCAATACATCTTTTATGTTTAAGTTTGCTTAGCTATATTTTAGGATTACTTATATTTAAATTATTTATAATGATTCCAGTAAGCACATATGTTTCTAATTCAATATTTCCTATAGAAGAACTAATACCACGTTTCTTCTCAAATTTAAAAAATTATTATAATAATGTACTAAATGATTTTAGAGAAGTATGGCTTGTTTTAATTAGTGGTATAATTTTTTGTTATTATGTTTTAAATATAAAATATTCTAAACATAATAAAATAGTATCATCCATAGTACTTTTTTTATTAGTAATACTATGTGGTTGCTTAGCTTTTGGTATTTATCCTATGTTAAAAAAGCCTTTATTTGCTCCAAGAGCAATGTATGGTATTGGAATTTTAATTTCTTTGTTGGCAATTAATGCAATAAATATTGAAAAAGGTTATATTTCAAAAATACTAGTTATATGTTTAACATGGTGCTTTTTTACTTTTGCATTTACATATGGAAATGCATTAAGTGAACAAAAAAGATATATAGATTTTAGAGTACAATCTGTAGTAAATGATTTGAATCATATGGAAGTTATGAATACAGATAGTATAAAATATATTATGTTCAAAGGTAGTGCAGGAAGTGCTCCAATGATTGAAAATATGCCAAGTGATTATAGAACAATAATTAAACGTCTTATCCCACAATCATTTGGAGACTCTTGGAATTGGGATTTAGATTATTTTACTAATTATTTTAAAATAAAAAACATTCGTGTAATATATAAGGAAAATAGTAAAGTTCCAGAAAACTTACAAATATTTACAGATACCATGTATTATACAATAGAAACTAATAATGAGAATTATATTTTAGTAACTCTTAAATAGTGTTAATTATAAATATTTTATAAAGTGAGGAAGTAGTATTTTCTTCACTTTTTCAATTGACAATGTTGTTATATTAGATATAAAATTTAATTAATAAAGTAATCATTTAAGAAAAAAAGGAGTAAAAAATGGAGCAAGAAATTGAAGAATTAATAGCTAAAAATGATGTTATAAAAGGATTTTTAGAATTACCTAAAGAAGAGCTTGAACTAATAAGAATGTACATAAATTTAGAATTAATAACTATAAATAGACCAAAAGATAAAGCACCAAGTGTACGAGCAATAAGAGCATGCTTAAATGATGCATACAATTATTTAGATTATATATTATCTTTCAGATGTGATATAGAAAATTCAATAGTATCTACAGAGAACTCAATAGATAGAGTAAAGAGCTTTATTTTATGTGCATGCTGTAATTGTAAAAAAGCTTGTCTTATAAAGAATGTTACAATATTTATGGATGAAATAGTAAAATATGATGTAACTAATGCAAAAGAAATAAAATATATAGATGTAATAGACTATATATTAAATAGAAAGGCACCTCAATTTAAAAAAGTTCCTGAACAAAGCTTTTTTAAATCAGTTGATAAAATAGATTTATTATATGTACAAAGTATATTAGAAGCTGATTTAATTTCAATAGTTAAGTATGACGAAAATGAAAAGAAAGTAGAATGTAATTACTTAAATTTGACACAAAAAAACAATAATGAATATTATGTAAATAAACTGTTGAGCTATTATAAAAATAGCGCTTCGGGAGAACATTTAACTTTAGATTTAAATGACATGGATAATATATTCAAAGAAAAAGATAGATTTGCAAGAGTATATAAAATTGCAGCATATTATAAATACCTAATAGAAATTGAAAAAATTGATATTATTTTAAAATTAAGAGAAATTTTTAAAAATGAAGATGCAGAAAATGATATGAAAATGAGATCACATTATTTTGTTTACAAATCATTCCGCAAAGTAGAAGAATTACCATATTCTAAGAAAACAAAAGAAAAAATATATAATATACTAAATTATATTTTAAATTACAGATACAAAGAAGGAATACCATTTGTTCCAATTAATATACTTTTTTACTCTAATGATAAAGAAGGAGTAGAAAAAATTACTACAATAATTGGGGAATTTATGTGGTTCTTTGGATATTTAGCAGAGGACATGAGATATTATAGTGAATATATAAATAATGTTATATTAGATAAATTTCTCATTAAAAAATTATATTATGATAATAATGACAATGCAAAAAGTGGAACACTGTTATTACATAACTTTGAAAATTTACTATATACAGACCATATGCAACAAAATTTAATTTTAAATATTCTAACAGATGAGATGGAGAAGAATAATACTAGAGTATGTACTATAATTTATGGTGAAAGAGAAATGTTAAAACAAATACTAGGAAATCATCATAAATTATTTCAAAGACTTATAAATTTAGAGTTAGAAATAGATAAGCTAGATGTAGAACAAATAAACAACTTATTAATAGAAAAGTTAGAAAAAAGCATTGTGGTATCAGAAGAAGTTAAACAAAAAATTTATAATTATATAAAAGCTACATATAAGCAAAGCGATATAAAAGATATGGAATATGTAAATAGATTATATAATTTAATTGTTTTAAATGTAAACAATACTTTTTCATTAAAGAAAAAACAAGAATTAAAAGAAGAAGATATACCAGAAGCATATAATACACGTGACTTACCAACTATAATGAAAGATTTAAACGGATTAGTAGGACTAAAAGAAATAAAAGAACAAATAAATGACTTAGTAGCATTATTAAAATTTAATAAAAAAGTAAATTTGGATATAAAAAATTTCAATTTACATATGATATTTTCTGGAAATCCAGGGACAGGAAAAACGACAGTAGGAAGACTAATAACAGATATTTTCTATAATTTGGGATACATTAATCAAAACAAATTAACAGAAGTAACAGCAAAAGATTTAATTGCGGAATATATAGGACAAACTTCAGGAAAAACATATAATGTAGTAAAATCAGCATTAGGTGGAGTATTATTCATAGATGAAGCATATGCAATAACCTTAGGAACTGGAAATGGTGCACAATTTGGAAATGAATGTATAGCAACATTATTAAAACTTATGGAAGATTATAAAGATAAATTAGTTATAATATTTGCAGGTTATAAAAACGAAATGAAACATTTCCAAGAAGCAAATCCAGGATTAATATCAAGAATAGGCTATAGAATAAACTTTCCAGACTTTACATTAGATGAATTAACACAAATATATTTAAATTTATTAGAAAAGAATAAATTAAAAATCACTGATGAAGCATTACTAAAACTAAAAGATATAATAAAGGAATCATCTACTTTTGAACACTTTGGAAATGGTAGATATATAAATACTGTATTCCAAAATATATTAATAGAACACTCTAAAAATATAGAAAAAGGAAATAAAGATGCAGATTTATATTTAATAACAAAAGAAGATATAAGATATGAAAAATTAATAGCAGAAAACGAAAAAGGCAAAAGGAAAATAGGATTTTAAATTTAAATAATTGCAATTATAAAAAAGTAAATAAAATAGGAAATATGCTAGTATAAGAATTAAAAAGCAGAAAAATAATTGACAGAATAATAATTAATACATATAATAAAAAAAGTATATTATATTAGATAATGGAATATTCTGTATAATAAATATTGATTATTACAAAGAGGAAGTGACTAAAATAGAAACATATATAGATAATTTAAAAATCAATTACATAAAAAAGGGTACTGGAAAAACTGTTCTCATTATTCCAGGATGGGGAACGGTTATAAATACATATACTACATTGATTAATTCAATATCTACATATGCAAATGTTTTATGTCTAGATATGCCAGGATTTGGGAAGTCTGATGAGCCCAAAAAAAGTTGGAATGTAGATGATTATATTACATTCATAGCTAAATTTATTAAATCGCAAAATATTAACGAACTAGATGTAATAGGACATTCTAATGGTGGTAGAGTAATAATAAAATTAATGAGTAAGCCAGATTTAGGCTTTAAAATAAATAAAATTATTTTAATTGGAAGTGCAGGTATAGTACATAAGAAAACTATGACACAAACAATAAGAATTAAAACATTTAAATTATGCAAAAAAATTGCACAAATAAAACCAGTAAAAAAGATTTTTCCAAATCTTTTAGATAAAGTTAAAAATCATTTTGGCTCAGCTGATTATAAAGATGCTAGTCCAATAATGAGAGAAACTATGGTAAAGTTAATTAATGAAGATGTTAGAAACTTTTTACCAAATATTAAAGCACCTACACTATTAATATGGGGTGAAAATGATACAGCAACTCCTATAGAAGATGCAGAAATTATGGAAAAAATGATTCCAGATGCAGGGCTTGTTAAAGTAAAAGGATGTTCACATTATGTATTTTTAGAGAATCCTGCATATGTAAACATAGTAATTGCAAATTTTTTAACTGGAGGAAATAATGGAAATAATAATTAAAATAGAATTAATAACGAATTTAATTTTGCTATTATTGTTTTATATGCATATGTTCCAACTAAATTCATATTTTATTAAAAAATATGCAAATTGGATGAAAACAAATGCTAAGAAAATTCTATTAAAAAGTATTAGCGTATTAATTCCCACATTAATATTATTACTTAATAACAATATTGCAAGTATAATTTCTATTATAATTTTAGCAATTTCAATCTTTACTAATTTACCAAAAAGTAAAGCAAAAATACCACTAAAATTCACAAATAGAGTAATTAGAATGAGCATAACTGAAGCTATAATAATTATACTTATTTGTGTAATAAGTAATAATTATATAACTCTAGGAATACTAAACATTATAGCATTTTGTATATGTATTATTGCAAATATAATCAATTATCCTATAGAATATGGAATTAGAAAGTATTACATTAATGACGCAAAAAAAATATTAAAAAATATGCCTAACTTAACAGTTATTGGAGTTACAGGAAGTTATGGCAAAACTAGTGTGAAGAACTTTTTAGTAAAAACTCTAAGTGCAAAATACGAAGTTTTAACTACACCTAAAAACTATAACACTACTATGGGTGTAGTAAAAACAATAAGAGAAAATTTAAAACCAATTCATCAAATTTTTATTTGTGAAATGGGAGCAACAAAAATAGGTGACATTAAAGAAATATGTGATATTGTAAATCCTAAATTAGGAATTATAACATCTATTGGACCTCAACATTTAGAAAGTTTTAAAAATATTGATAATATAATAAAAACAAAATTTGAATTATATGACTCTGTAAGTAAAAATGGAGGAATAACATTTTTAAACTATGACAATGAATATATTGCTAAGCAAAATAAACCTAATATTATAACATATGGAATTAATAATGAAAAATTAGATTATAATGCTTTCAATTTAAAATCATCTTCAGATGGACTATCATTTTCAATTAAGGATATAGATTTTAAAACTAAACTTATTGGTAGACACAATATAGTAAATATAACAGGAGCAATTGCAGTTGCAAATCATTTAGATATTTCATTAGATAGATTAGTCTCTCGTGTTAGAGAAATTAAGAGTGTTGAACATAGATTACAGTTAATTTCCAGAGGAAATTTAAATATAATTGATGATTCTTACAATTCTAATCCTGTGAGCTCTAAACTTGCAATAGATACATTATCAGAATTTGAGGGAACAAAAATTATTGTTACACCAGGGTTAATAGAATTAGGTGCAGATGGAGAGAAATTCAACTTTGAATTTGGAGAATATATGTGTGATGTTTGTGATTATATATTTATAGTAAATAGTACAATATCTAAATATATTTTAAATGGAATAAATTCAAAAAAATTTAGACAAGACAGAATATTTATGGTAAATAGTCCACAAGAAGCAGTTGCGCAAATTACAAAATTTAATTTAAATGATAAAGCAACCGTTTTGTTAGAGAATGACTTACCAGATAATTATAATTTATAAGAAAGGATATGTAAAAGTTATGAAAATTAAAGTTGGTGTATTTTTTGGCGGAAGAAGTGTTGAACATGAAGTTTCTATAATTACTGCCATTCAAGCTATAGAAAATATGGATAAAGACAAATATGATATTGTTCCTATATATATTGCAAAGGACAATAAAATGTATTGCGGAAATTTAATAGGAGATATTTCTAATTACAAAGATATTGATAATTTATTAAAAAACAGTACTCAAATTATACTTGCTCAAAAGGATAATAAAGTAGCATTATTAAGATGTGAGAAAAAAATTTATCAAAATGAAGTATATGATTATATAGATATTGCATTTCCTATTGTACATGGTACAAATGTTGAAGATGGTACATTACAAGGATTTTTAAAAATGTTTAATATTCCATATGTTGGATGTGATGTTATTTCATCTAGCGTAGGTATGGATAAATATGTTTGCAAATGTGTTTTAAAAGATAATGAAATCCCAGTATTAGACTGCAAATGTATTAGCTTAAAAAATTATAATGAAAATCCAGAAAATACAATAAACGAAATTGAGACAAAATTTTCATATCCTGTAATAGTTAAACCTATAAATTTAGGCTCTAGTGTAGGAATTAAAATTGCAAAAAATCAAGAAGATTTAAAAGAAGCAATAGAAAATGCATTTACATATTCTAGAAAAATACTTGTTGAAAGAGCAATCAAGAACTTAAAAGAAATTAATTGCTCAGTTGTAGGAGATTATGAACTTGCAAAAGCTTCAGAATGTGAAGAACCAGTAAAAACAGATGAAATATTAAGTTATAAAGATAAATATATATCTGGAGGGAAAAAGACAGGTGCTATGAAATCAATGAATGCATCTGTACTAAAATTACCAGCAGATATAGAAGAAAATGTAAAAAAACAAATACAAGAATTAGCATTAAAAACATTTGAAGTATTAGGTTGCTCAGGAGTTATTCGTATAGACTTTATGATAGATAAAGACACAAACGAAATATTTGTAAACGAAGTAAATACAATTCCAGGCTCATTATCATTCCATTTATGGAAAGCAACAGGTTTAAACTATACCAAGTTATTAGATGAACTAATAGATATTGCTTTAAAGAAAAATAGAGAAGAAAGAAATATAACATATTCATTTGATAGCAATATATTATCAGGAATGTCTATGAATAGTTTAAAAGGCGGAAGCAAATTAAAAAAATAATTGACAGAATAACAACGAAAGAATATAATTTAGAATAGAACAAGAAAAGAGAGTGATTTATATGATGAAAAAATTGGTTATGGAAGTTACAAGTACATTACCAGATAACGCAACTATTGGTGAAATATTAGATGCTATTCTAACTAGACTAAGTATAGAAAAAGGAATCAAAGATATTAATGAAGGAAATACACTTACTACGGAGCAATTATTGAAGGAGATTGAGACATGGTAGTTGTATGGTCTAATTTTTCTAAAGAAAATCTAAAAAATTTTTTGCAAACAACTTTAATGGAAAAGGAAAATGCAATAAAATATATAAAAAAATTAGTAGAATATGTAAATTGTCTAAAAGAAAATAATTTTTTAGGCAAGGTACTAACTCGATATGATAATAAAAAAATATATCAGCTGATTTTTGAAAAGCATAGAGTAATATACTTTATAGAAAGTGATAAAATTTATATTATTTCAGTAATTCATACGGTTCAAACTATAGAAAAAACATTTGATAATATAAAATATTTTTTTAATGATATAGATGAATAGAAAAAAGGAGGAACGAAAGATGAAAAACATTGGGAGAGTAACACACACACACACACACACACACACACGAATAGGAAGGAAAAAGGAATAACACTAATAGCACTAATAATAACAGTAATTTTATTATTAATCTTAGCAGGAGTGGCAATAAACTTTGCATTACGGAGATAATGGAATATTAAGAGGAGCAGAGTATGCAGTAGATAAATACCAAAACAAAGCAGAACAAGAGCAAAACGAACTTGCAAAAATAGATGACTATATACAAAATGGAAGAGAAACAGTAACAATAAGCAAAGAAGAGTTAAAGCAAATAATAGATGAAGAAATAGAAAAAGCATCCAAATTAAATGTGCAAAGATGTATAGACACGAGCAGACTTATAGCAACTATTGGAAACGATGCTAACTTTGGCTTGAATTCATACTCGTATACAGCAACAGAAGATTGTGCAATATTAGGAAGAGTTGGTTCGAATAATAAAGGATGTGTTTATATATCTATAAATTCTATAGATATTGGATTTGTTCGTATATCTCAGGGCTTCGGATATAGTAGTGTTAATTACTATTTGAAAAAGGGAGATACTATAGAATTTAAAAGTGGCAATATTAGTAGTAGTCGGAACTACGGTTATAGCTGTTAATGCATATGGATTAAAATAAAAGGAAGGGGATTTGAAGTGAACCCAAATTGTTAGACAAAAAAGTTTAACAAGGAGGGTTCATTTCAATTTACCTTCCTTTTTCAGTTTGCTTAAAATATAAACAGCTACTATTACAAGAATTCATTTTAGAAACAACAGTCTCTAAAGAACATTTTCCGTCTTTTTGATAAACACAATCTAAGGAACAATTAATGTTTGTCAAACTCATCACCTCTAAGAATATTATTAGTAAATAAATTCTATTTATTCATTTTACATAAATTATTTATAGGGCATTGTTCACATTTAGGATTTCTAGCACTACAAATATTTCTACCATGCCAAATAAATACATGATTTATATCTTTTAAATTTTCTTTTGGAAAAATTTTTACTAAATCTTTTTCAATTTTTTCTGGAGTGTTCTCTTTAGATAATCCAATTCTGCCAGAAAGCCTTTTTACATGTGTATCTACAGCAATACCTTCTGCAATATTAAAAACTTCTAATAAAACAACATTTGCACTTTTTCTACCAACTCCAGGAAGAGTTAATAATTCTTCCATAGTTTGAGGAACAATTCCAGAAAAATTGTTAACAACCTTTTGCGCACAAGCTTTTATATTTTTAGCTTTATTTTTATAAAAGCCACAAGGATGAATAAGCTCCTCTAATTCTGTAATATTACAGTTTGCAAAATCTTGAGGAGTTTTGTATTTTTGAAATAATGCAGGAGTGGTTTTATTAACTCTTTCATCTGTACATTGTGCAGATAACATAACTGCAACAACAAGTTCAAACGGAGTAGAAAAATCCAAGCTACATTTTGCATCTGGGTATGTTTCTTTTAGTTTATTTATAATTTCATTTATTTGTTCTTTATTAAAATTCATAAAATTTTCCTTTCATAAAAATTCAGTTATATCAAATATTTATCATTTATTGCTAGCACCTTTTTTACATAATTTAATATAATAATATAAACAACTATTAAAAATATATTATAAAC
Source organism: uncultured Clostridia bacterium (assembly GCA_947630065.1). Classification (GTDB taxonomy): domain Bacteria; phylum Bacillota; class Clostridia; order TANB77; family CAG-508; genus RGIG8482. Next base: position 16,148 of record CANRGE010000014.1, on the reverse strand, counting down.
GGAGGTAATGAAATGATAGGATTATTAAAGAAAACATGTGGTGTTTGCCTAATAGGAATGGGAATAGGAGTCCTACTAGTATTATTACTTCCAATTACAGGATGGTTATTTCTAATAGGAGCAGGAATATTAATTGTTGGTTTAGTGTGGCTTGCATGCTAAATTAGAATAACAAAAATAACAAAGGAGTGGTATACATGCAAATAGTAGTAAAAAAAGTACCTAAATTTTTAAGGGGATTTGTTAAATTAATATTTGGCATAAAAGATTGATACATATGTTATGTATATAATTAGAGACAGACTTTTATTAAGTCTGTCTTTAATATATAACTAAGCTCTTTTAACTTTTCCAGAACGTAAACATTTTGCACAAACACTAATTCTTTTTGGTTGACCATCAACCATTGCTTTTACAGTTCTTAAATTTGGTTTCCATGTTCTAGTAGATCTTCTACTAACATGAGAACGAGCTATACTAATTTTATTTCCATAATTTAAAGTTTTTTCACAAATTTCACATTTTGCCATGTTTCCATTGCACCTCCTATTAAAGTTAATAAATTGTCTATCTAATAGTTTAACATATTGCTAAAAAAAAAACAAGACTTTTTTAAAAATCTATTTAAAAATAATCAAATATGTTATACAATAGTATAAACTTTTAATATGTGATATGAGAACCATACCAAGAAAGGAGAAAAGCAATGCACAAAAAATGGGAATATTATGATAGTAATAATGAGAAAATAGAAAAAATATGTAATGAATTTAATATAAGTAAATTACTTGCAACAATATTAGTAAATAGAGGATTAGAAAAAGAAGATGATATACGAGTATTTCTAGAACCAACTAGAGAAGATTTTCATAATCCATATTTAATGCCAGATATGGAAATAGCAGTAGAGAGAATTATGAAAGCAATAGAAAACAGAGAAAAAATCATGATATATGGAGATTATGATGTAGACGGAATTACAAGTATAACAGTATTACAAAAATTTTTAACACAAATAGGCTTACAAGTAGAAAATTATATTCCAAATAGATTAGATGAAGGATATGGATTAAATAGACAAGCAATAGAAAATATAGCAAAAGATGGATATAAACTTATGATTACAGTAGATTGCGGAATATCTGGAATAGATGAAATTGAATATGCTAATTCACTTGGAATTGAAACAATAATAACAGACCATCATGAACCTTTAGAGCAATTGCCTAATGCTATTGCTGTTATAGATGCAAAAAGAAAAGATAATAAATATCCATTTAACCAATTAGCAGGAGTAGGAGTAGTATTTAAATTTATTCAAGCAATTGGTAAAAAACTAAATTTAGAAGAAAAAGAATATTTAAAATATTTAGACTTAGTATGTGTTGGAACAATATCTGATATAGTACCACTTGTAGATGAAAATAGAGTAATAGCAAAATTAGGGTTAAAACTAATTAATGTTACGAAAAATTTAGGATTAAAATCACTAATAAAATCTGCAGGATATGCACAAGTAGATTCTAGTACAATTTCATTTGGTGTAGCCCCACGAGTTAATGCCTGTGGAAGAATGGGACATGAGCAAGAAGCATTAGCAATATTTTTATCTGAAGATGAAAAAGAAGTAGAAATGTTATCTGACAAATTAAACCAATATAATAGAATAAGACAAGATACAGAGAAAAATATTGTAAAAGAAGCAATGGAAGAAATTGCAAAAAATGGAGAAGACAAGAAAAATGTAATAGTATTAGGTAAAAAAGGTTGGCATCATGGTGTTATAGGAATAGTAGCATCAAAAATAACTGATATGTATTTTAAGCCAAGCATTTTAGTAACATTTGAAGATGGAGTAGCTAAAGGTTCAGGAAGAAGTGTACCAGGATATGACTTACATGATGCACTTTGCAAAAGTAGTAAATATTTAGATAAATATGGCGGACACGAAATGGCAGTTGGACTAAGCATGAAAGAAGAAAATTTTGAAGAGTTCAAAAAAGAATTTGAAAAAATAGCCGAAGGAAGTAATTTAAAAGATATTCAACAAGTTATATATATAGATGGAGTAATAACTGCAAAAGATATAAATATAGAAAAAGTTAATGAATTATCAAAATTAGAACCTTATGGAGAAGGAAACAAAATGCCACTATTTGCATATAAAGGTTTAAAAATAAATTCAATTAGAGCATTAACAGAAGGAAAACATTTAAAATTAACATTAAAAGACGAAAATATTATAGTAAATGCTATAGGATTTAATATGGGGTATATGATAGATGACTTTTTAATAGGTGATAAAGTAGATATAGTAGGAGTTTTAGAAACAAATACGTTTAATGGAACTACAACAGTACAAATTAACTTAAAAGATATAATGAAAGCAATATAAACTTGTAATATAGAAAGGGGACTTATAATGCAAGAAAATGCACAAGCAACTATTAATGATGTTATTGCAAGAGCTAAAAAGAACAATTGGAGAGCAAATACAAAATTAATAACTAAAGCATATAATTATGCTTTAATGCAACATGGAGAACAAAAAAGAAAATCAGGAGAACCATATATAATACATCCATTGCAAGTTGCATATATTTTAGCAAATATAGAAATGGATGATAAAACAATTTGTGCAGCATTGCTACATGATGTTTTAGAAGATACACCCGCAACTTATGATGAATTAGTTAATGAATTTGGTGAAGAAATAGCCATAATGGTAGACGGAGTTACAAAACTAGGTAAACTTCAATATACAACTCTAAAAGAACAACAAGTAGAAGATTATAGAAAAATGTTTCTTGCTATGGGAAAAGATATAAGAGTAATACTTATAAAATTAGCAGATAGATTACATAACATGAGAACTTTAAAACATTTAACACGAGATAGACAAATTGCTAATGCACAAGAAACTATGGATTTATATGCTCCACTTGCAAATCGTTTAGGTATGTATTCTTTAAAATGGGAATTAGAAGATTTAGCTTTTAAATATTTATATCCAGAAGATTATAGGGAAATTGTTGAAGGATTAGACAAAAAAAGAGAAGAACGTTTATCATTTATTGAAAAAATAATGGATGAAATAAAAAAAGAAGTAAAAAATCAACATATTGAAGCTGAAATTACAGGAAGAGCAAAGCATTTATACAGTATATATAGAAAAATGAAAAGAGACAACTGCACATTAGACCAAATATATGACTTATTTGCATTAAGAATAATTGTAAATTCAGTAAAAGATTGCTATGCAGCATTAGGTGTTGTTCACGAACTATATAATCCTATGCCAGGAAGATTTAAAGATTATATAGCTGTACCAAAACCAAATATGTATCAATCTTTACATACCACATTAATAGGACCAAAGGGAACACCATTTGAAGTACAAATACGTACATGGGATATGCATAGAATCGCAGAATTTGGTATAGCAGCACATTGGGCATATAAAGAAGCAAGTTTTGCAAAAGGCAAAAAAGCAAATGTAAAAGTAGAAGATGATAAATTATCATGGCTTCGTGAAACACTAGAATGGCAAAAAGATATGCAAGACCCAGAGGAATTTTTAAATACATTAAAAACAGAATTATTTGAAGATGAAGTATATGTATTTACACCAAAAGGAGATATAAAAGTATTACCAAAAGGAAGTACACCAATAGATTTTGCATATAGAATACATGCAGAAATTGGACATAGAATGGTAGGATGTAAAATTAATTCTAAAATGATGCCAATTGTAACAAAATTAAAAAATGGTGATATTGTAGAAATAATAACATCTGATAAAGCAAAAGGTCCAAGTAGAGACTGGTTAAAATTTATTAAGAGTACAACAGCTAAAAACAGAATACAACAATGGTTCAAAAAAGAACAAAGAGAAGAAAATATCGAAAAAGGTAAAGAACTTGTAGAAAAAGAAGTAAAAAGAATAGGTATAAACTTTTCTGATTTATTCAAACAAGAATATGTACAAGCTGCATTAGATAGATATAAATATAACACAATTGACGATATGTATGCATCAATTGGATTTGGAGCAATATCAACAGTTAAGGTAATAGCAAAAATACTAGAAGCATACAAAAAAGACCATGAAGATGACGAAATAGAACAAAAAATAGTTGAATTATCTAATCAGAAAAAAGTAAATAAAAATAATGTAGACAAATCTGGAATAATAGTTAAAGGACTAGATAATTGCTTAGTAAAACTATCTAGATGTTGCAATCCAGTTCCTGGAGATAATATAATAGGGTATATAACAAAAGGAAGAGGAGTATCTGTCCATAGAACAGATTGCATAAATGTAAAAGACTTAATACAAGAAGAAAATAGAATTATAGATGTAGAATGGTACAACGAAAAGAAAGTAGCTTATAATGTTGACATAGAAGTATATTCAAATGACAGAACAGGATTACTTGCAGATATACTACAAGCTATATATGATGCAAAAATAAAATTAGTAGCAGTAAACAGTAGAACAAACAAAGAAAAAGTAGCAATAACAGAAATAACAATTGAAGTTGAAGATTTATCACAATTAAATGTAGCGTTAAAATCAATAAGAAAGGTAGATAGTGTATTTGAAGTAAAAAGAAAAAAATAAATGGAGGAATACAAATGATATTAAAACAATTAAAAATAAATACAAATTTAGGAGACCCTACAAATTGTTATATTGTATTAGATGAAAAAACAAAAGAAGCAATGGTTATAGACCCTGCGGGTGAAGCAGAAAAAATAATAGAAATGCTAAATATATTAGAAGCAAAATTAAAATATATTTATATTACACATTGTCATGGAGACCATACAGGAGCAGTAAATGAAGTAAAAGAAAAATGTGGCGGAAAAATTTTAATATCTAGAACTGAAAGTGAAAATATAAACAATCCTAGAGTTACATTAAATTATTATATAGGAATGCCAGATATACAATTAGAAACAGATTCAAGAATTGATGAAAACGATTTAATACATATAGGCGAAATTGAATTTATTGTAATTGCAACACCGGGACACACAAATGGAAGCACATCATTGTACTGTAAAGAGCAAAATCTTTTATTTAGTGGAGATACTCTTTTTAGAGGTACATGGGGAAGAACTGATTTACCAACAGGAAGTTTTGAAGAAATAATAGATTCTATAACAAATAAACTAATGAAATTACCAGATGAAACAATAGTATATCCAGGACATGGTAAATCTACAATGATAAAGGAAGAGAAACCAATTTATTTAGAATTAAGAGCAAAAGATTTCTAAAAGGAAAGGAGAATATAATATGATACAAAAACCAAAAGGAACAAGAGACATATTACCAAGTGAGACATTTAAATGGCAATATGTTGAAAAAAAAGCACAAGAAATATTTGAAAATTATGGATATAAGCAAATAAGAGTACCGGTATTTGAAAGTACTGAATTATTTGAAAGAGGAGTAGGAGACACTACAGATGTTGTACAAAAAGAAATGTATACATTTGAAGATAAAGGTGGTAGAAGTATAACACTACGTCCAGAAGGAACTGCAGGAGTAGTAAGAGCATATATAGAAAATGGAATGAGTTCACTTCCTTCTCCAATAAAATTATGGTATGCAATGCCTATGTATAGATACGAGAATGTACAAAAAGGACGCTTTAGAGAATTTAGACAAATAGGTGCAGAAATGATAGGAAGTCAAAGTTATTTAGCAGATGTAGAAATAATAACAATGGCATCACAATTAATAAATGATTTTAATATACCAGATGTTGAATTAAATATAAATAGTATAGGTTGTCCTGTATGTAGAGCTAAATATCAAACCGCTTTAAAAGAATTTATAGGAAAAAATCTAGAAGAATATTGTAATACATGCAAGACTAGATTTGAAAAAAATCCAATGAGAATATTAGATTGTAAAGAAAAAAGATGCAAAGAATTAAATCAAGGTGCACCAGTAATATTAGATTTTTTATGTGAAGAATGTAGTACACATTTTGAAAATGTAAAATCAATGTTAAATAAATTAGGAATAAAATATAAAATTGATTCTAGTATTGTAAGAGGATTAGATTATTATACAAAAACAGTATTTGAATTCATATCAAAAACAGAAGGATACACAGTATTAGCAGGAGGAAGATATGATGGCCTAGTTCAAGAATTAGGAGGACAACCAACACCAGCAATAGGATTTGCAATGGGAGAAGACAGATTAATAGATGTATTTGAAAAATATAATAGAGAAAATAGGGTAAGAGAAAGAAAAACAGATTTATATATAGCAACTATAGGAGAGGAAAGTATAGATTTTGCATTAAAATTAGCATTAGAATTACGACAACTAGGACTTTATGTAGAAACAGACATATGTCAAAGAAGTTTGAAAAGTCAATTAAAATATGCAGATAAACAAAATACTAGATATACTATAGTATTAGGAGAAGATGAAATAAAAAATAAAATTGTTAAAATTAAAAGAATGAGGAATGGAGAAGAAAAAGAAATTAAACTTGATGCAAATGAAATAAGACAAATAATAAGATATTGGAGGCCTAGACAATAAAAAATACATACATAAATTTCTTGAAATTGAATATACATTAAAAAATGTAATTCAAAGGAGAAAAGTATGTTAAATGTTACAATAATTAATTTAAAAACAGCAATAAAATATCTAGGAATAGCAGTGCTATTAATAATATGCATAGCTATTACTAGATTTTTTTGGACAAAAAATAATAAGAAAGCAGAAGAAAATTTAGAAAACATAAATTTAACAAATTGCATAGGAGATATACTTCCAGATATAGAAGGAAAAAAGACTGTAAAAATTAGTAATAGAGGTTCAAATTTAAAAAGAATGTTAAATACCGAACTATCAGTAATGAATACTCTAATAATAGATGGAGAAGAAGATGAACAAATAATAGTAGAAAATAATAAGGATGAAAACATAGAAGAAAATAGCAATGAAGTAGAGCTTGCAAAAACTGGAGTAGAAACTCAAAAGATAGAAAACAATAATATACCAGAAAAGTTTAATACAGAATTTAGTAATGTAAAAATAAAAAATGAATCAGATAGGCAAATTGCAAATGAATTATTAGAACAGGATTTGAGTTTAGAAAATAAAAAAGATGTAATTATATTTCATACACATACATGTGAAAGTTATACATCAAGTGAAAATTATAGTTATGAAATGACAGGCTCCTATAGAACTACAGACTTAAATTTTACAGTTTCAAGAGTAGGGGACGAATTAGAAAAACAATTACAGGCATACAATTATAATGTATATCATGATAAAACATATCACGATTATCCTGCTTATAGCGGGTCATATGGAAGAAGCCTTACAACAGTGCAAAACATATTAAACAATAATATGAAAGCTGATATGATTATTGATTTACATAGAGATGCAGTAGGAAGTAGTCCTGATTACGCACCAAGTGTAAAAATAGGAGAAGAAACAGCAGCACAACTAATGTTTGTTATAGGAACAGATGGAGGAGGCTTAGAACATGCAAATTGGATGGAAAACTTAAAATTTGCTGTAAAAATACAACAAAAAGCAAATGAATTATATCCAGACTTATTTAGACCGATAATAGTTAGAAATTCAAGATATAATCAGAATTTAGGAAAAGCCGCAACAATAATAGAAGTTGGAGCAACAGGAAACACAATGGAACAATGCTTAACAAGTATGAAATATTTAGCAAAAGTTATAAATGAAGTAATAAAATAGTTGTAAAAAAGTTATATATGAAATATAATATAGACAGAATTTGGAAAAGGAGAAACATATGAAGAAAATATTAAAAATAATTTTAGTATGTATACTTGTAATTTTGATATGTGTATTATTGGGGTACATAGTAGAAAATAAATTTATAAAGAAAGAAGATAATGCTGATAATTCTATTATAACTCATACAGTTGAAAATAAGAATTTAAATATAACTATTTTGGATGATGAATATGATAATAATTTATCGAATAGAACTTTAGATAAAGTAAGTATGACTATAAAAGAAGGAACATTAAGTAAAACAGGAGCAATAATTATTATTAAAGATGAAAATGACTCACATTACTTATATGGAGAATATTATAGAATAGAGAAAAAAGAAAATGACGAGTGGAAAAAATTAGAAATTAAAGACAATAATGGAACTTTTAATGATGTAGGTATTTATCCAAAAAAAGATGGAATATTAGAAATGACGTTAGATTGGGAAAAAATGTATGGAAAATTAAAAAAAGGTGATTATAGAATAGTAAAAGAAGTAGACAGAAATGAAATATATGCTGAATTTACAATTAAATAAAAAGAAAAAACTGCTAAAATTATTTTTAGTAGTTTTTTTTATATAATAGGAAAGTGTTACTTTCCTATTATATAAAAAAATAACATTGCACAGAAAATTTACTTTGTAAATTTTCGCGTCAACAAATCTTTACGCTTCTTTGAGACCTTGAATTTAGATAGCAAACTTTAAGATGTAGAGAAAAGGTCTCGCGAAGCGAGATTTGTTCTAGTAATAACATTATTGAATATAAATAGAAAATAAAGTAACTTTTATAATCTACATGTCATAATATGTATTATAAAACAAAAATAAGGAGGAAATATTAAATGCGTAGAAGATGTAATTGTAAATGTTACTGTTCACAAAATTGTCAAAAATATTCTGAAGATATGCTAGAAACAAAATGTCAAGATGTATATAAATCAAATAACGATTATGACTCATGTGAATGTGGATTTGATGAAGAATCAGTATTCCCAGAGAATCCAATGTTAGCACAAAGCTATGTGCCATGGCAAGTTATGGATGAAACTTTTAAACCATGTATAGGTTTAAAAATGGGAACAATATTCCCAGAGCTTGTAAGCCCATATGTACCATGCCAATCAATAGAAGAAATAAATTATATTAAAAATCACAATAATATTGGGGAGGGATGTAACAAATGATAGAGAATGATGTAGAAAATAGAAACTGTCCTATGAACGAAAATGAATGTGATTGTAAAAATATGTGCAAAGATGAATTACGTGAAGAAATGCTAATGCAATTAAGATCTTACAAATTTTCTATTATTGAATTAGCTTTATATTTAGACACTCACCCAGACGACGAACAAGCATTATGCTTGCATAGAGAATATTGCAAAAAAGCAAAAGAATTATCAGACAAATACCAAAAAATGTTTGGACCATTAACTATAAACTATCCATGCAACAAATGGAGATGGCTAGAAGAACCATGGCCATGGGAAAGGGGGAACTTTTAGATGTGGACTTATAATAAAACATTAGAATATCCTATAAAAATAAAATGTGCAAATCCACGTTTAGCTAAATTTATAATATCACAATATGGTGGACCAGATGGCGAGCTAGCAGCATCATTAAGATATTTATCTCAAAGATTTGGTATGCCAGATCAAAAATCAAAAGCTATATTAAATGATATTGGTACAGAAGAATTAGCTCACTTAGAAATGGTAGGCACAATAGTTCATCAATTAACGGATGGAGTAAGCCCAGAAGAACTAGAAAAAGCAGGATTAGGAGCATATTATACGGATCGTGGAGTAGATGTATATCCACAATCAGCTGGAGGAACACCATTTACAGCAGCATATATTGCATGTAAAGGAGACCCAATAGCAAATTTACAAGAAGACTTAGCAGCAGAACAAAAAGCAAGAGCAACTTATGAAAAATTAATAGACCTTTGTAAAGATGATCCAGATGTAATAGAACCATTAAGATTCTTAAGACAAAGAGAAGTAGTACACTTCCAAAGATTTGGAGAAGCTTTAAGAGGAGTACAAGATAAACTTGCTCAAAAGAAATTCTATATGAATGATTGCAATAATCAAATGGATTATGGATGCACAAAAGAATTCAAAAGTGTAAATAATTATAATGTTTCAGATAGTTTATGCGATTGTAATAATAGATAATTTTAAGTCACCATTTTGCTAAGCAAAATGGTGACTATGTTGATTTTAGATTATAGACAAAGTTTCTCAGTAAATTTTCTTTGAAATATGGAATTTTTATTATAGATATGATAATATATATTAAGAATAAAAAGAGGTGCTTATGGAAAAATTAAATATTGATACAATAAAAAAATTAATTAAAAATGAAAAAATAAGATGGAATAATCATGTAATGGTTAAACTTCTACAAAGGAATATAACTCAAAATGATGTTCTAAAAGCTCTTTTTAATGGAGAAATAATTGAAGAATATGAAGATGATTATCCATATCCAAGCTGTTTAGTTTATGGAATTAATTTAAATAATGAAGTTTTACATATAGTATGTGGATCTAATGAAGAAGAGTTATGGATTATTACAGCATACTATCCTGATAATATAGAATGGGAAAACGATATGAAAACAAGAAAGGAGATTAAATAATTATGAATTGTTTAATGTGTAAAGGAAATCTAGAAAATAAAAATACAACATTTATGGTTGAATTAGATAATTGTATTATTATTATTAAAAATGTTCCATCTCAAGTATGTAAGCAATGTGGGGAAGTATCTTATACTAATGAGGTAGCAAAACAATTAGAAAAATTAGTAAATACTGTTAGAAATTCAATTACTGAAATTACAGTAATTAACTATACTGAAAAAGTAGCTTAAAAGTGGCTATTTAAAAAACAGAAACGACTTTAAATAAATTAAAAACAGTTGCCGAGCAATTGAACTGAAACCAAAAATTAGACACTTTTTTGATTAAGTTTATATTAGGCTACTCTTAGGGAATGAATCCTGTAATTTATAGGACTCATTCTTTTTATTTACCTATTTTATAATAATAGACAAATTAAATTATTTATGATATAAAGTTATCAGTGTAAGAGCATTAGATGGAGAAAAATATGAAACAAGAAACAATAAAAAGAAATATAATATTTATTTTGCTGATTGGTATTGAAGGATTAGCTTTCGGCTTGTTGGATTGGGATAGTGTAGTTTCGGATTTAGTATATCTGCAACATAACAATAAATTATTAATATCAATAATCACGGCTAATATTGGAGTTGCAAAATTTCTAGCAACATTAATTTGCATATATATAAATGATTCTAAAAAACCAAATAAAATTTTTATAATATGTGTAATTATTTGCTCAATATTATCATTATTAATTGGATTAACTTATCATATAAATTGGTTAATAGCATTTGCGATACTATATGTATTATGCTCAATAATATTAGAAGTATATTCTGGTTATCACTATGCATATGTTTATAATTCTTTACCAGATGAAATGGCTACAGAAGTTCACTCAAAAAGAATATCTATTTTTAAAGTTACATTTATGATTGGAATTGGATTTGCAAGTTTTTTTACTACTAAATTTATAGATAATGCAATGGTAATAGTAACATTTTTTAGCACTATAATTTTTTTATTATTAATTATACCAATATCTAGAGTTAGGAATTGTCCGAAAAACAAAGAAGAAAATATTATACCTTTAAAACAAAAATTAAATCTAAAAAACTATACAAAATATTATAAAAACTGGATTATAACAAGGTTTCTAGGTAAATTTGCATTAAGTTCATTAGTAGTGTTAATATCAATGTTAGCGATCGATATTAATTTAAATCTAGCAACATTGAAAACTTTTAAAACAGGTGCATGGCTTTTAAGTAGTATTGGATTTTGGATATCAGCTTATTTAATAAAAAATAAAGTTATTGTTAAAGGCGATATATTTTGCAAGCTCGCAATAGCAATTTTAATTATTATTTCATTCTTCTGTCCATATGCTATTTATGCAATTTTATTATTAAACGGACTATTAAATCCATTTAATACTATGTCGAATTTTACTATGATACAAATGGATAAAGATAATATAAGTGTTGCACAAAAAGAATTAATAATTAACTTATTTGGATATTTTTCTGCTATGCTTTCTTCATATATATTATTAAATATAAATGTTTATCTTGCATTAATAGTAATATTAGTTACATTAACTTTTAGTGTTATAAATGAAATTCGATTATATAAAATGAAACAAGTTTGATGAGAAATTATAATCTTATAAAAAATTAAGAAAGGAAATCAAGTACTAATATATTGCCTATTACACATAGGTGCAAACCATTTTAGATTATTAACATAGAAAAATATATTAGGTTTGAAAAATAATGAAAAGAGCTATGTTTCCATAGCCCTTTTTCGATTGTTAGTTATTTGGTAGGTGTATCATTTCCTACATCTCTTTTGACCCATAGGGTGCGTGGTTGACACAATTTACCACCTCAAATAACTATTCTATATTGTACTTTAATTATACAACTTTTATTCATAAATGTCTAGTTTTTTCAAATAATAAATTAGCTTTTTTGTTTCTTTTTATTTTGTTAAAAGTTTTATTACCTATTTTTATCATAGTTATTATGGAATTTTTAGTATGCTTTTCATCATTTAATATAGCAATTTTTAATACTACATTTAGGTTTAATTTCTCATCTATAGATTTAATCAATACTAATGTATTATTTCTGTTGTTCCAGTCTTTATATATGTAATCTGGATTATATAAAACATCTGGCAAAATACCTTTTACTTCATTAAATAATTGTACTCTTTTTGTTTCAACATGATTCATTCTCTCATAAGTAAAAATAACTTCATTTGTTATTAAATGCTCACCGATTTTTTCAAAAAGTTGTGTATTTAGTTTACCAATTTCTATGTATTCTTTTTCTTGCATTAAATCTTTCCTTTCGAAGATTATTGTATTACAAATATATGTATTTTTCAATCAAATTTTCGATTTTTCTCTAAAATTATTAAAATGGTACAGTCAATAACCTTAATTTTTTAAACTGACAAATCGGCATATAATGGTTTGTAGGAGCTAAAGTTCCAACACAACCATTTAATTGACAACATCATGGTACAGAAGAATTAGCTCACTTAGAAATGGTAAGCACAATAGTTCATCAATTAACAGATGGAGTAAGCTCAAATATTAAGGAGAATGATGAATACTAGAGTAGACAACCATTCACCTAAATAAATATGTTGGATTTCAATGTCCTCGATTTTAGAGAATATTGAAAAAAAGTATTTTTATTCAAACTTGTGCAATTTTTGCACAAGTTGTTTAAATTTTATTAAAAATATGTTATACTAGTTACAGTAAAGGAGGAGTACGAAATGGAAGAAAAATTAAATAATTTGCCAAACTCTTATAAAGAAGATATAAAGAAAGCAACTAAAATATTAAAAGAAAATGGAGCTAATGAAGTATTTATTTTTGGCTCTATAGCTAATGGAAAATTTAATGAAAATTCAGATATAGATATTGCAGTTAGAGGAATAAATGAAAAAGATTTTTATAGAGTTGCAGGTATCTTAATGTTTGAACTTGAAAATGAATTTGATTTAATAGATTTAGATGATAAAGAAAATCGTTTCTCCCAAATGTTATTAAAAGTAGGAGGATTATTAAAAGTTGGATAAAATAATAAAAGAACAAATAGAATTTAAAATAAATGAAATAGATAAATTATTTTTTGAGTATGATTTAATTTTTAAAAAGGTAAAATCCGAAACCCCAGATTTATTTGATATGACTATTTTAGGAAGTGTTTTACATTCATTTTATAATGGACTAGAAAATATATTTGATATTATTGCTAAAAACATAGATGGTAGTGTCCCAACGGGGAATAAATCTCATCAAGAATTACTACATCAAATGGCAAATGAAAATAGTATGAGAGATGAAATTATTGATGAACAGCTGTATTTAAAATTAAGAGAATATGCAACTTTTAGACATTTTTATAGACATGCATATTCATTTCAATTAAATTGGGAGAAAATGAAACCATTAGTTGAAGATGTACATGGTATTTGGGAAGAAACTAAACAAAGATTAGAGAAATTTATTTGTATATAGTTTAATACCATATGTGCAAAAATTGCACATATGGTATATAAAATTGTAAATGACTGTAATGCTGACAAACACATTACTTCAACAAATAAAATACATCGAAGTGTACGCAATCTGCAAAATATCTGCATAATGAATAATTAAAAAGAGAATGAGAAAGCTTGACTTTCTAAATGTTTACAGGAAAGTCTCTGCTTTCCTTATCCTGCCATATATAATTAGATACAAATAGCTATAAAGCACAAAAATAAAATAGATCTTTGTAAAGATGACCCAGATGTAATAGAACCATTAAGATTATTAAGACAAAGAGAAGTAGTACACTTCCAAAGATTTGGAGAAACTTTAAGAGGAGTACAAGATAAACTTGCTCAAAAGAAATTCTATATGAATGATTGCAATAATCAAATGGACTATGGATGCACAAAAGAATTCAAAAGTGTAAATAATTATAATGTTCCAGATAGTTTATGCGATTGTAATAATAGATAATTTTATAGTCACCATTTTGCTAAGCAAAATGGTGACTATGTTGATTTTAGATTTTGAGAAACTATAATCCAAAAAGATAATATTTCAAAGAATTTAAGTTTTAAATTTAAAGATAATCTTTATACTAAATTAATAATTTAAAAATTTTATTAAAGACATGTTAAATTCATCTTTAACATCATAAAATGCACCATGACCAGCATTTTCAAATGGAAATAAAGTTGAAGAACGAATATTATTATGCATAATTTCTGCCATAGGAAAAGGACATATTTTATCTTCCTTTCCATGAAAAATAGCTGTTGGAACATGAATATATTTTAACGAATCAAATATATCTTCATCTCTAAGAGCAATTAAAGAATTCATTTCTCCTATTCCAGAAGCACTATTGCTTAAATTTTGAAACCAATTTTTAAATGCTATCGAAGGCTTTTTGTAAAAAAACATATTTCCAAAATTTTCATTTAAAGCTGGTCTGTCATTATATCCTAGTTTTATCAAATTGTTGGTAGATTCTTTTGTTTGACCATATGGATTATTTGTTGTTTTTGAATAAGAAGGAACAGAAGAATCAAGCAAGCATAATTTTCTAACACCATATCCATTGTACATTTGCATGTATTTTGTAGCAATTGCTCCTCCCATTGAAAAACCTAGTAAATCAAAATTTGATAAATTTAAAGCATATATTACATAATATAAATCAGTAGCAAATTGACCATAATTATATCCAGTACTTGTTTCATCAGAATGTCCAAATCCTCGTATATCAATACTTATAATTCTATATCCATTTTTTATTAAATCTGGTAATTGATATTCAAACATTTTATGTGATAAAGGCCAACCATGAATTAAAACAATTGTCTTATATGCATTTGGATTTAATTCGTAAACTGCTATATTTGCATTATCATTGGATTGAATAAAAAACATTAAAATCTCCTTCTTTCATAAATAGTAATATATAATATGAAAATTAGTATAAATAGTGTTTTGAATACGGTAAAAATAATTGCAGTTTTTTATAAAAAAGTAAAGATTCTATTGACAGATAAACAAATGTTTGATATTATACAACAAATAAAAATAAGGTTGGTGTTATATGGATAATCAATTAATAGATAATGAGAAAAATTTATTAATTTATAAAAATGAAGAAGGAAATATAATTGTAGATGCCATATTAAAAGATGAAACTTTATGGCTAACTCAAAAAGGAATGGCAAAAGTTTTTGACTGTAGTATAGATAATATATCTTTGCACTTAAAAAATATTTTTAAAAATAATGAATTAGATGAAAATTTAGTTACCGAGAAATCCTCGATAACTGCATCTGATGGAAAAAGATATCAAACAAACATATACAATTTAGATGCAATTATATCTGTTGGATATAGAATTAACTCTAAAAAAGCAACTCAATTTAGAATTTGGGCTACAAAAATATTAAAAGAGTATATTATAAAAGGTTTCGCTTTAAATGATGAGAGATTTATTAAAGGTAACCAATATGATGCTAAATATTTTGACGAGTTATTAGAAAGAATAAAAACAATTCGTACAAGTGAAAGAATGGCTTATCAAAAAATAACAGATTTATTTATAGCAACAGCAGTTGACTATAATCCTAATTCAGAAGAAGCATATACATTTTTTAAAAT